>CAZOAN010000014.1:3133-15318 GCA_964577855.1 Candidatus Woesearchaeota archaeon
TGTGCTGTTCCATCACCTATTGTATAATTTCCTGCTGCCAGTATGGTGTTAGTTACTGCTGTGTAACTCATATTTGCCATTGCTGTTGCTGAAGCAGTTATATTACATTCTATATTCCCCCCGGTGTATGGGCTTGCAGAGAAATTACCTGCCCAAAGGAATTTATCTGCGTTTGTTTCACCCACAAGATCTGTTGCATTTATTTGAACACCATTCGATGCTATATCTACATTTCCTGTGTTGTTCATGAGAATATTATTTGTGGGGGTTTGATTAGTTGTTCCTGCATTCATGCTTGAGAAGGTTAGAGCTGAAGGACTCATTACAAATCCCTTTAAACTATTTACTGTAACTGTGTGTGTGCCATTAATAGCAAGATTAGCTCCCAAATCAGTTATATTAGCATAAACTGTCCAACTACCGGCTGCATCCCACCACCACATTGTAACATTACATGTGTAATTTGCATAATTTCCTGAATAATCTTTTACAGCACAAGAACTGTTATATCTTAGTTCTTCACCTGCTTTTGTAAGGTTTAGTGCTGCAGAATCATTATTTAAATTTACGGCCCCATCAGGATCAGTTACAGAAAAATTAATTACAACAAAAGTTGGGCTTGGAGCGTCGGTAAGAGTAATTGCAGCCAGATTAGTTGAGTATGCTAAAGAAATAAAAATGCCTGTAGGGGGAATTGTTTTAAATAAGGTGAGAAAAAAGAAATATGAATTGAAAAAAGAAGATATTGAAAATGCATTAAAAATAAAAGTTATTGAAGAAATTCCATATGATAAAAGAATTCCTGAATCTATTGCAAGAAAGGAACCAGTTGTTTTATTTAAAACAAATTCCAAGGCAAGCAAAGCATATAAAAGACTTGCAGCAAGTTTAATTGGACAAAAATATCCTGAGTCTTGGTTAAGAAGAATTTTGACAGCAAAGAAAAAAAATAAAAACTAAAAAATTTATAAGGGTGTATTAATTTTTACAAGATGATTGTAGTTATTAATAATATTTATATACTTAATGTAGTTGGTAAAAAGAATGGCCTATATTGTAAAGCAAAAAATTAATGGAAAAGATTATTTTTATATGAGGAAGAGTGTGAGAGATGGAAAAAAAGTTACAAGCAAGCACTTGGCTTATCTTGGTTCTGACAAAAATGAAGCTGAAAAAAAATATGCTGAAATAATTAAAAAGCTGAATAAGAAAGATAATTTAATGGAAAGCAAAACAGATGAAAAAAAATCAATTTCCAAACTTGTCCAGAAGAAAATTTCAATAGATGAACTTGCAAAATTCTGCAAGGAAAAAGGATTCATATTTAGAAGTTCAGATATTTACGGGGGATATGCAGGATTTTGGGATTATGGCCCATTGGGTATTGAAATGTTTAACAATATAAAAAAGGAGTGGTGGAATTTTTTTGTTCATAAGAAAGAAAATATTGTTGGGATGGAGGGGAGCATAATTTCTCATCCAAGAACATGGAAAGCTTCAGGGCATATAGAAAATTTTAATGATTTATTTGTAAAATGCAAAAAATGCGGGAAGGCAGGAAAATTAGATGATGAGAATGAACTTGGAAAAATTAAATGCACTGGTTGTGGAGGAGAGTATGAATCAAAGGGAAAATTCAATCTTATGTTTAAAACAAAAGTTGGAGCAGCTGAAAATTCCCAGGATGCTTATTTGAGGGGAGAAACTGCTCAGGGGATGTTTATGAATTTTAAACTAATAAGCCAAACATCAAGAATGCAGTTGCCTTTTGGAATTGCCCAGATAGGAAGATGTTTTAGAAATGAAATTGCTCCGAGGGATTTTTTATTCAGAAGCAGGGAATTTCACATAGGAGAATTTGAATTTTTTATAAATCCTGAGGAAAAAAAATGTGGGTTGCTTGGGGAAGAACATCTTAATTTAAAATTCGAATTTTTATCAGAGGAGGAACAGAAAAAAAATATTGAAAACCCTTCGCTTAAAGAAACGAGCATAAAAGAAATCCTTAAAGAAAATAAACTTGATGAATGGCATGCTTATTGGCTTGCAGAGCAAATTATTTGGTTTAGAAGCTTAGGGCTTGAAGAAATAAAAATACGTGAGCACACAAAAGAAGAACTTAGTCATTACAGCTCTGCTACATTTGATATAGATTATGAATATCCTTTTGGTTCAAAGGAAGTTGCTGGAAATGCTAACAGGGGACAATATGATTTAATGCAGCATGAAAAAGAAAGCAAGGAGGAAATGGAAATATTTGATGATAAAACCCATAAAAAAGTAATTCCAAGAGTTATAGAGCCAACTTTTGGAATGGAGAGAATTTTTTTGGCTCTCTTGACTAAGGCTTATTCCGACGATGGAAGAGGAAATATTGTTCTTAATCTTCCTCCAAAAATATCTCCTATAAAAGCAGCAGTTTTTCCCTTAGTTAAAAGAGAGGATTTTGAAAAAATTGCAGAAGAAATTGTTAAAGATTTGAAGGAAGAATTTAATATTTCTTATGATAAATCAGGAAGCATTGGAAGAAGATATGCAAGAAATGATGAAATTGGAACACCTTTCTGCATAACCATAGACGATGATTCACTTAAAAATAAAGATGTCACAATAAGAGACAGAAATTCAAGGGAGCAAAAAAGAATTCCAATAAAAAATCTGAGAGAACTTTTAAGACAATTAATAAATTCTGAGAAGAATTTTGAAGATATTTAATTTTCATTTTCTTTTTTGTAAAATTTTTGTTATTTTTACCGACGAGATTGATTTTATTAACGAAAGTTTTTTAAATAATATAAACTTCTTTAGTATAATTAAAAGAGAGGGGTGAAAAAATGGCTAAAAAGAAAAAAGCTGCTAAAAGAAAAATAGCAAAGAGAAAAGTTGTTAAAAAGAAAAAAAGAAGATAATCCTTTCCTTAGGATTAATTTTTCACCAATTTCATTTTTATTATTTTTCAAATGTTTTCAATAAACTTTTAAACTTTATTTCTTTTCTTTTCATATGAAAGATTGTATTTTTTGTAAGATATCGAATGGGGAAATTTCTTCAGAAAAAATATATGGGAATGATAATTTCTTTTCAATTCCTGATGCAAATCAACAGATAGAAGGACATTCTCTTATCATTTCAAAAAAACACTTTGAGACACTTTTGGATTTGCCTTCTACGCTTGGAACAGAACTTCTTGATTGCATAAAGAAAACAACCAGGAAATTAATTGAAAAGCATAAATCAGAGGGATTTAATATCGTCAGCAACAATTTTGCATGTGCTGGGCAGGCTGTAAAACATGTTCATTTTCACATTCTTCCTAGAAAAGAAGGAGGAAAGATTCCTAGAGTTTATTGAATCTCTTAAAGGATTTAATAGATAAAACAGAGAAAAGACTTCCTGCAAAATCTATTAATATGTCTTTTATGCTGCAAAATCTTCCTGGAACGAAAAGCTGATGAAATTCATCGGATATTGCATAAATAAGGGAGATTAAGAGAATTATTAAAATGGTTTTATTATTTATTTTTCCTTTTTTTAAAGATAGCGAGAGAAAAAAAGTGAATATAAAAAATATTCCGAAATGATAAAATGTTGCAAGATTAAATCCTGTTTTTTCTCCAATTGGGGAAGATATACTTGAAAATAAAAATATTTCTAGGGCAATTAAGATAGTTATCACAATGTAGAATATTTTCCCTTTAGCAAATTTTTTTGGCATATTACTCCTTAAAACAATGTCTCTGGCGAGAGTTTAACTCGCGACCCCTGCCTTTCTCAAGGAAACTTAAACCAGTAATCTCAAGACTGAAAACCTTTGGTTTTCGTCAATGAACGTCACTACGTTCCATTCATGAGAGCAGTGCTCTAACGCTGAGCTACAGAGACAATGTTAATAGAAATAAATCATTTAAAAGTTTAACTTTTGTAGATATATTGAATATTTATTCAAGTTCAAGTTTCACTTTCTCTTCTTGTCTTTTCATTCTTGAAATCAATCCTGCAATTCTGTTTCTTAATCTCTTGCTTGGCATTGTATTTCCAAGTATTCTTTTATTTTTTTCAAAATCCTTATTAAAGCTTAAATCTTCTTTTGTAAGAATATTTGCTGTTTTTCTCATCATTTTTGATTTTATCTTTCCCATTGTAATTCGTGTAAAATTTTGTTTTTAAAGGTTTTGATTATTTATTTTTCTATCTTTTCTATCTTCTCCAAATTTTGCACTGATTCAATTAAATTTGAGAGCTTTTTTGAAGGTTCTCCCATACTTAAGATTAAATATTTCAAATTTAGCTGTGAAGCTTTTTTATTGGCATTAATTATGTCTATATCTGAGATCTTTTTTTTATTGTAAGCAACAAGCAATTTTTCAGTTCCTTCAGATTTTATGCGAAGCAATATTTCATTTTTGTTAAAACTCTCTACATTAAGAATTTCAATTGTTTCTTTGGAGAGAAATTCTTTTATTTTGTTGAAAAATTTATCATCCTTCTTTTGCACGCTTTTCTTTTTAGGAGTTTTTTGCGATTTTATCTTTAGTTTTGGTTTTTCATCTTCTTCTTTTTTCTTTTTAGGATGTATTTCTTTAATTTCAATTTTTTCCTTTATCTCAATCTCTTCAGTTTTTCCAAGTATATTTAAGTCTGGAGTCTTTTGTTTTTCAGATTTCCCCTCTATTCCTTTTCTCTCAAGTTTTTCCTTTTCTTCTCTTATTTCTTCTATGTCTTCTATTTTTATGTCTTTTATAATTTTATCTCCTATTTCTCTTTCTCCTTTATCAAAAACTTTTTGTTTTGCTTCAACATATTTGTGTTCTTCTATTGGTTTTGTTCCTAATTTAAATTCTGATTCCGAAGCTGTTAAATATCTCCAAAAAATTTCATCATTTTTTTTAAAAGGAAATGCAAAATCCTTTATTTCCCTCAATGCAACTCTTATTGCAGGACTCTGTTCAGAATCTTTAAGGAATTTTTTCCCCTGAATAATGAGAAAAGCATCTTTTTCCTTGCTTTTAAGATAATTTGAAAACTTTTCAAGTTGTGGCTCTTGTCCTCGAATAAAATAAATTGGGGAATTTCCAACTTTCATACAACTTATTTTTATTTCCTTATTAGATAAAAGTTCAGAAAGAAAGGCTGATGCAAAAAGCATGCTCATTCCCATTTCTTTGGCAACATATACTGGCAGAGTAGGACCTTTCATTCTCAGAATCGAAAGGATTTTTTCTCTTATGTGAGGGGCATCTTGGGCAGGCATTAGTTTAGAAAAGGGTTTTGGATTATAAAGATTTATGTTTGGGTATTTTAGGTTTTTATCCAGCTAACTTCATAATAAGAGACATCTGATTCTTCATCAAGAATTGCTATTAAAAGGTTCTTTTTTGTAGAATGTGCAACTCTATTTTTTGCAGCAAATTCATGCCAGGAGAATTTCTTTGACTCGTGTTCGATAAAAACAATCCATTTTGCATGTTCTTCATCTGGAGTTCTTCCTTTGTCATAAACTCTGAAATCCGCTCCAAATTTTAAAGCAGTTTTTACAACATATCCTTTCTCCCGCAAATCTTTGAAAATTGGATATTTAAGCTGAATTCTTGAATCAATTTTTTTGAATACTTTTTGCAGTTCATCAAACCCAAGAACTTTTTTATTTTTTATAATTTTTATTTTGTTTTTTTCAACAAGATAAAGTGCTTCTGAAAGAGAATACTGAATTTTTTGTCCTATTGGTTGCCCAAAATTTGATTTTTTATAGAGTGTAAAGGCTTCCGCCTCATTTGTTGAAACAACTTCTCCTAAAAGATAGGTTAAAATTTTATTCATATTTATAACAAATTAGGAGAATATTTAAAAGTTCCTGAATAATAATTAAGTTATGTCAGAGAATAAGGAAATTAATTTCAGTAAAATTGAATTGAAGTGGCAGAAGAAATGGGAAGAGAAGAAAATATTTGAGATAAGTGAAGATTCTAAAAAAGAGAAATTTTATGTTCTTGAAATGTTCCCTTATCCCTCTTCTTCTGGATTGCACATAGGGCATGCTTTGAATTATACAATAGGAGATATTTATGCTAGGTTCAAAAGAATGCAGGGGTTTAATGTTCTTTATCCTATGGGTTATGATTCTTTAGGGCTTCCTGCAGAAAATGCAGCAATAAAAGAGAAGACTCATCCAGAAGAGTATACAGAGAAATCAACTAAAAATTTTATGAAGCATCAAAAGATGCTTGGAATAAGTTATGATTGGTCAAGAATTGTAAATACCTCCAAACCAGAGTATTATAGGTGGGACCAATGGATTTTTCTTAAAATGCTTGAAAAAGGTTTAGCTTATAGAAAGAAAGCTTCTGTAAATTGGTGTCCTTTATGTAAGACTGTTCTGGCAAATGAGCAAGTTCATAATGGAAAATGCTGGAGACATGAAGATATAGAAGTAGAAGTAAAAAATATTGAACAATGGTTTTTAAAAATTACAAATTATGCAGAAGAGCTTTTAGATAAAATTGATTCTTTGGATTGGCCTGCAAGAACAAAAGCAATGCAGAAAAACTGGATTGGAAAATCTTATGGGACTGAGATTAATTTTGATATAAATAAAGAAAAATGGTCGATATTCACAACCCGTCCTGATACTGTTTATGGGGTTACATTCATGGTTGTTTCTGCACAGCATCCAAAATTGTTTGATTTAGTTACAGAAAAACAGAAAAAAGAAGTTGAGAAATTCTTGAAAAAATTAAAATCTGTTAGTGAGAAGGAATTTGAAGCTATGGAGAAAGAAGGAGTTTTTACAGGAAGTTATGCAATTAATCCTATGACAAATGAGAGAGTTCCGGTTTATGCTGGGAATTTTGTTATAGCTGATTATGGTTCTGGAATGGTTATGGGAGTTCCTGCACATGACCAGAGAGATTATGAATTTGCAAAAAAATATGAAATTTCAATAAAGGTTGTTATTGACCCAATTGGAATTGAAATTGAAAAGCCAGAAAAGATGACTCATGCATATACAGAAAAAGGCAATCTAATAAATTCTGGGAATTTTAATGGAATTAATAATGAAGAAGCCAAGAAGAAAATTACAGAATATCTTGAAAAGAGAAAATTAGGAAAGAAAGTTGTACAGTTTAAATTGAGAGATTGGCTAATTTCAAGACAAAGATATTGGGGGACACCAATCCCTGTTGTTTATTGTGATAAATGCGGAATTGTTCCTGTTAATGAAAAAGATTTGCCTGTTGAACTCCCGAAAGAAGTTAAATTTGGAAAAGGAAATCCCTTGCTGACTAATGAAAAGTGGATAAAAATTGAATGTCCTAAGTGCAGGGGCTTGGCTCGAAGGGAAACAGATACTATGGACACTTTTGTAAATTCTTCATGGTATTTTTTAAGATATTGCGACAGTAAAAATAATAAAGAAATTTTTGACAAGAAAAAAGTTAAATATTGGATGCCTATTGACCAGTATATAGGGGGGGCAGAACATGCTTGTATGCATTTAATTTATTTTAGATTTTATACAAAATTTCTAAGGGATTTGGGTTTATTGGATTTTGATGAGCCTGCTAAAAAATTATTTCATCAAGGGATGTTGCACGAGGGTGGAGAAAAAATGTCAAAATCAAAAGGGAATGTAATTGACCCAAGTGACATAGTAAAGAAATATTCTGCTGATTCTTTAAGGTTGGCTTTGATGAGTTTTGCTTCTCCAGATTCAGATACAAATTGGGATGAAAAAGTTTTGATTGGCAGCCACAAATTTTTGAGTAAGATTTATGAGAAATTAGGAAAATTAAAGATTTCTAAAAAATCTGATGCTAGAACAGAGAGTAAATTAAATAAAATAATAAAAGAAGTTACAAATGACATAGAAGCTTTCAAATACAATCTTGCAATAATTAAAATAAGAGAACTATTAGATTATATTCCTGAAAAAGTTTCAAAGGAAGTTCTTGAAAAGAGTCTGAAATTATTGCATCCTTTTTGTCCGCATATTACAGAAGAGCTTTGGGAAAAAATAGGAAATAAAAATTTCATAAGTTTGGGGGATTGGCCTGTTGCAGATGAAAGGAAAATAGATATAAAATTTGAAAGACAGGAAGAAGCAATAAATAAAATTGTTGCAGATATATTAAATATTCAAAGAATTGTTGAATCCAAAGGTGAAAAAAGAAATAAGGTTTATGTTTATGTTCTTCCTAATGAAAAAGAAGATTATGATTCTTTGGAAATAAGCAAGAGGGTTGGCAAGGAAGTAATTGTTTTTGTTGTAAATGATTCCAAGAAATATGACCCAAAGAATATTTCAAAGAAATCTAAGCCAGGAAAACCTGGAATTTATGTGGAATAATCAGCTTTTTATATTCTATTTTGCTGTTTAATTTATGGATGATTCCAAAATAAATTTTAAAGATTCAAAAAGTGGTTATGATTTTTTAATTCAGAAAAAATATTTAATTTTAACTTTATTTGTGTTGGTGCTTCTTATTTTATTTTCAGGTGGGCTTGGGCTTTTTAATTTTATAAAAGATAATTTATTTCAATAGGAAAAAACTTGTGGAGATGGAACACTATATAACAGTTGTTCTGATATAAAACCTTATTTTTGTAAGGGAGGTAAATTAATTGACTTGGCTTCTGTTTGTGAATGTTCAGATAATTTTGTTAAGATAAACAACTCCTGTGTTTCTATTTATCAGACAAAACCTAAGGAAATCTTTTTAGAATATGTTCTTCTTGGAGAAAATTATTCAGTTAGTTTTGTTGTATATGATGGTTTTATAAATTATATCTCTGAAGTTCCCCGTTCAATTTATTATTCTTACGAAGATAATTTTTCAAGGGCAGATTTCAAAATAAAAGCTATAAATGAAGAAGAGCAGAGAAAACTTCTTATGCCCTTAGTTATTAAAATACAAAATATGACTTTGAACAAAGAAGACCAAGTAAGGATAGCAATAAGCATTGTTCAAAATATTCCCTTTGGAGTTTCAAATAAAACATTAAGTTTTGGAAAATATGAGGTTAATTACTCAAGATATCCATATGAGGTTCTTTATGACATGCAGGGAATTTGCGGAGAGAAAACAGATTTGCTTGCTTTCTTATTAAAGGAGATGGGGTATGGCACTGCTTTCTTTTATTATCCCTTGCATAACCATGAGGTTTTGGGAGTAAAATGTCCTATTAAAGAAAGTTTGGCAAAAAGTGGATATTGTTTTGTTGAAACTACTGGGCCTTCTATAATAACAGATGATAAAATTTATTATACAAATATGGGGAAATTACATTCAGAACCTGAAATTTATTTGATATCTGAAGGAGAATCAATAGGAGATAAGTTTTATGAATATTCTGATGCTGACAAATTAATTAAAATAAGGGATTTTATAGAAGAAAATGGGTGGTTGGGGCCAGTACAAAAGAGAACTTTTGAAGAGATTAAGGAAAAATATGGTTTAGCTGAAAAATATTATGGGGGGTGATAGAGAAAATTTATTAAATAATTATTTCTATTAAGAATAATATGAAAAAAGGGGCGATTTTGTTTTTAATATTTGGTATTTTTTTAATTGGAATAAGTTCTGCAATTCCTTACATTCTGTTTGTAAACCCAACACCTTCAGATAATTATGAAACAACTTCAAATAGTTTTGAGATAAATTCTTCAATAACAAATCTATCTGGTTTTGAAGAGTTTATTTTTAATTGGGATGGAATAAATTATACTTTTTACAATGATTCTCTTATTTTAATGATGAATTTTGAAAATAATTCTGGGCTTGGTGAAAATGATTCTTTTGTTAGGGATTTAAGTAAATATGAAAATAATGGAACTGTCTTTGGAGCAATATTCAATCTGGCAGGAAAATACAATGGAGCTTATAATTTTAGTGGAAGAAATAAAATAACAATTGCAAATTCAGCATCCTTGAACATAACAGATAATCTGACAATCTCTTTATGGGCTAAAAGAAATAATGTTCTTGTTAAACAAATCTCAACAGGGAAATCTCATATTTGTATTCTGACAGAAAAAGGAGATATTTATTGTATTGGATATAATGGTTATGGACAATTGGGAACAGGAGATACAATTAATTCTCTTTCTCCTAAGTTAGTTTTAGGCGGATTAAATTTCACTACGATTACAGCAGGGGATTACCATGTCTGTGCATTAAACACAACAGGAAGTGCATTTTGCTGGGGATATAATGGTTATGGCCAATTAGGAATTGGAAATATAACTCAAATGCTCACTCCCCAACTAATTCTAGGAGGATATAATTTCACTACAATTTCAGCAGGAGCTTCTCATACCTGTGCATTAAACACAACAGGAAGTGCATTTTGCTGGGGATATAATGGTTATGGCCAATTAGGAATTGGAAATATAACTCAAATGCTCACTCCCCAACTAATTCTAGGAGGATATAATTTCACTACAATTTCAGCAGGAGCTTCTCATACCTGTGCATTAAACACAACAGGAAGTGCATTTTGCTGGGGATATAATGGTTATGGCCAATTAGGAATTGGAAATATAACTCAAATGCTCACTCCCCAACTAATTCTAGGAGGATATAATTTCACTACAATTTCAGCAGGAGCTTCTCATACCTGTGCATTGAACACGACAGGAAGTGCATTTTGCTGGGGATATAATGGTTATGGTGAATTAGGAATAGGAAACACAACTAACATGTATCTTCCTCAAATAGTTTTAGGAGAATTAAATTTCACTATTATTATAGCAAGGGCTTCTCATACCTGTGCATTGAACACGACAGGAAGTGCATTTTGCTGGGGGTATAATGTTTTTAGACAATTGGGAGCAGATGTATCTAATATTCTTGATGTGGTGAAGATGAAGAACCCACAATTAGTTTTGGGCGGAAATAATTTTACTTCAATTTCATTAGGATTTTATTATAGTTGTGGAAAAACCAATGATAATGAAGTATATTGCTGGGGGTTTAATGATTATGGGCAATTGGGAACTGGTTTTACAGAGATAATCTCTCCAAAGTCAGTTTTAGGAAGTTATAATTTTACTACAATTTCTTCAGGAATGAGGAGCACTTGTGCAACAACCACAAATCATAGTGCATTTTGCTGGGGAGAAAATTTTGTTGGGCAATTGGGTGTTGGAAATATTACAAATATGCCTTCCCCCCAATTAATTACGGGCATGGAGATTAGTTCAATTTCAGGAGGATTTTATCATACATGTGCATTGAATACAACAGGAAGTGCATTTTGCTGGGGATATAATGCTGTCGGACAATTAGGAATTGGAAATATAACTCAAATGCTCACTCCCCAACTAATTCTAGGAGAATATAATTTCACTACAATTTCAGCAGGATATGATTTCACTTGTGCATTGAATACAACAGGAAGTGCATTTTGCTGGGGGTATAATGGTTATGGGGAATTGGGAATTGGAAACACAACTTCCCCAATGAAAACCCCTCAATTAGTTTTAGGTAATATAAATTTTAGTTCAATCTCAACAAAAGGAGGGGACCATACCTGTGGAATTAATACAACGGGAAGTGCATTTTGCTGGGGATATAATGGTTATGGAGAATTGGGAATAGGGAATACAACTAGTATGAGTACACCACAATTAGTTTTGGGAGGATTAAATTTCACTTCAATTTCAGAGGGTATAGAAAGTACTTGTGGGATAATCACAAATGGAAATGTCTATTGTTGGGGACGCAATGATTATGGAGAATTGGGAATTGGAAATACAACTAACATGAACACACCACAATTAGTTTTGGGGGGATTAAATTTCACTTCAATTTCATTAGGGATAGAATATTTTACACATACTTGTGCAATAACTACAAATCATAGTGTGTATTGTTGGGGATATAATATTTATGGGCAGTTAGGGCTTGGAAACACAACTTCTCCAATGCTTACCCCCCAATTAGTTTCAAGTGAGAATAATTTTAGTTCAATTTCATTGGGGTTGATGCATACTTGCGCATTAAACACAACAGGAAGTGCATTTTGCTGGGGAAATAATGTAGATGGGGAATTAGGAAATGGAAAAACAAGTGTTATCTTTCCAAATTACAAAGCAATAAAAAGTGTTCTGATTGGGAAATCAGCTGACTCCTTTTTAATAGGTGAAACTTTTGGAGGGACAATTGTTAGTATTTTAAATCAGAATC
>CAZOAN010000015.1:0-13732 GCA_964577855.1 Candidatus Woesearchaeota archaeon
TCTTTTCAAATATTCTTCTGTTTCTTTCAAAAGCTTGTCAATTTCTTCTCCAGAAATCTCTTTTATTTTCTCATGCTCATAATCTCTCCATATATTAATTACTTTTTCCATAAAATCAACATATTTTTTTTCAATCATTTTTGTATCCAAAAATTCTCTTTTAAAATCTCTAACTAATTCTTTTTTTGCATTTGGAGGAGGGCATCCATGAAGCATTAATAAAGCCTGTGCAGGAGTTGTAATCCCCCAAAATATATTTGTAAATATTTCAGACAATAATGTTCTCTTGCTTCTTGGTATAACTCCGTCTCCCATGCTCATAAACATATCAACTGCTTCTGGAGAAGGTTTTAATTTACCCATTTTAAGAAGAGCCTTCCAGGGCATGAAAGTTCCCCTATCATAAATTGGAACTCCATCCCTTATGAATGTAAACATAACAGGGTGAGCATCTTTTACTGCTTCCCAAAAATCAGTAAGAAGATAAATTTGAGGCTCGAGTTTATTATGAACTCCTGCAAGAGCAGAAGCTTCACCGACATATTGATATATAATGCTTCTCAATCTTTCCTTGAGTTCGAGCCTTGGCATTCTTTTAACATCAGTATCATTTATAATTACAAAAACATCAACATCCGAAGTCTTAATAACATCCCCTCTAACTAAACTTCCCCCCAAAACATAAGAAACAACATATTTCTCAAATTTTTGCAAAACCAGGGATTTGTGAATTTCTGCAACCCTCATTGCTCCAAGAATGCCTTTATCATGAAGAGGAAAAGACATTGAAATTGCCGCATATAATTCAAATTTTTGGTCTGTACAAATCTCCCATATTTCAGAAGGGGTTCTTAGATGTATCCATATATCCTGTTTTGATTTTTCAATCTGTGCTACAATTTCTTTTTTCATTTCAGGAATTTTTTTGTCCTTGTCATCAGGAATAATTATATTTATGTGCACCTTTTTCTGAAGTTTTTCAGTTTGCTCTTTTGTAAGATTATCTGTTTCCTCCTCTATAAAATCTTTAATTGATTGGGGGGGCAGTATACTTATTGCTTGTGTAAAACTATATTTTTTAACAATAAAACCTTTAAGCTTTTCAAGTTCTTTTTTAATTTTCTCGCTGTTTTTATCTTTTTCAGGAACTTCTGGGGTAAGTAATTTTTTAGAAGTATAATTTTTGTTCAAATTCATTTCCGGGATATTTGTATTATTTTCTGTCATTGCAAAGAAATGAATTAATTACTTTTAAATCTTTGGTTGAACCAAAGATTTACCTCTTCTATAAAAGCCAAAAATCTTTAAATATGTCTAATTATTATTTTATCTTGGGCGTTCCTAGTTTAATGGTAGAATATCTCGTTGCCAACGAGGTGGTCCGGGTCCGATTCCCGGGGAGCGCATACAACAAACACTCTAATTGACTCTAAGATTTAAACGTTCATCACTATAAAAGAACAGCATACCTTTAAATAACTTTTTTTCATTCATAAGATACCGGTTGTCCTGGAAAGGATGTGACTGTAAAAGCCTCTTTTGGGTACTCAGCTATTAATGCAGTGGAAGGGCTATAACTCACTGTACGAAATCTGTACTCTTTAAGCTTATTTGCAGCGCGAGAAAGATAACCATTAAAATAAGTTGATAGGTTAAGATTGATTTCAACCATTGTTTATGGCACTTTCTCACCGGGCCCTAATCATTAAAAAATGGCAAAAAAGAAAAAAACAAAAAAGATGAAGAAAAGAAAGAGCAAAGGCGGAAGAAGCCCAAGCAAAAAGAGCAAGAAATCTAAGGTTCAGAAATTAATGAAGCTTGCAAAGTCCGGAAAGAAAGGCAAAAAAACAAAAAAGAGAAAGTAATTTCTATACAATTTTTAAATTGATTATTTCTTTTTAGTAGATTTAATCCTCTTAACTATATCAATTACAGCCAACAAAACCCCAATTCCTATCAAACTATAACCAATTAATCTATTACCACTAAAAAGTATTCCCGCTAAGACAAACATTAATGATAAACCCCCCAATCTAGAAAGTCTATCCCCTTTCTTATCTTTTCTTACGAAAAATATAATTATTGCGATTATTGCCAATGCAACAAGAGAAATTAAGATATAAATCTGCGATGTTTCCATTATTGCAATAATAGATTTAGGTATATAAATATTAAGAAATGGACGCAGGAAAAAACTTACCTTTGAATATGGAAATTTATAACCTGGATCCAGTAAGAAATGGACGCAGGAGGAATCGGACCTCCGCCTTCTCGGTGTAAACGAGAGGGTCTACCATTAGCCTATGCGTCCTTATAGAACTAAAAAAATTCTATGCTTTTAAGTTTTTGGTTTATGCAAATTCACTTGTTAATTTGTATCCGGAGTTTATGAGGACTTCCAAAAATTTTAGTTTTTGGTTTATGCAAATTCACTTGTTAATTTGTATCCGGAGTTTATGAGGACTTCCAAAAATTTTAGTTTTTGGTTTATGCAAATTCACTTGTTAATTTGTATCCGGAATTTATGAGGAATTTCACAAGTTTTTTAAGAGTAGTTTGTCTAGTTGTAAAAGAGGAAAAAAGAAATGATATACTTTCCAATTCTAGGGGCTATAGCTTTGGCAGGGGGCACTATTCTTGAAAGAAAAATACTCAAAAAAAGAAGTATGAATATTAAAAAATACCATACTCTCGAATTTTTAGGAATAGTTATTGTGATGATTCCACTCATTTACTTTTTCTGGAAATTTAATTTACAGGCTCTTGAATTAAAAAACATATTAATTTTTATTGGAGTAATAACAGCTTCATTAATTGCAAATATGTTTACCTTTTATTCTATGAAAGGGGAAAAAATAAATAATCTTGAACCTGCAAAGATGCTTGAACCCTTATTTATTATCCTTCTTGCCATATTATTCAGTCTCTTTATTCAGGGAGTGTATGAAAAAAACACCCAAGTTCTTATACCCGCACTTATTGCAGGATTGGCCCTTATATTATCCCATGTAAAAAAAGAGCATCTAAAGTTCAACAAATATTTTCTGGCTGCAATAGTTGGAAGTTTTTTCTTTGCACTTGAACTTGTAATATCAAAATTAATTCTTGATTTTTATTCTCCGATTACTTTTTATTTTTTAAGATGTTCTGCAATTTTATTAGTAAGTTTTATTATATTTCATCCAAAATTACATAATGTTGAAAATAAATTAAAATTAAAGATGCTCCTAATAGGAGCAATTTGGGTTGTTTACAGGGTTGTAACTTATTATGGATATATTAAAATTGGAATAATTTCCACAACTTTAATATTAATGCTTGCTCCAATTTTAATATACACTTTTGCAAAAATATTCCTTAAAGAAAAAATAAATGCAAGAAATATAATTGCGTCAATAATAATTCTGGCTTGTGTACTTTATGCCAGCTTTGCATAAGCTATAACATTATATATTGTGCTGCAAAAAACAAACAAACCTGCGACGAGAAAGACTATTCCTATTGCAATAGTAAACTTCCTCCGGCTTTTCCAATTAGTTATCACAACATCTCTTTTATGATGATTATCCCAAAAATTAGGCAATCTTTTAGAATCATAACTTAAGAATTTCTCTGGAAATATAATTAAGTATAATCCCATAAAAAGAAGAACAGAACCAAGCAACCATATAAAAATCTCCATTTTAAATATAATCCCTTAAAATATATAAATTTATTCCAACCCATTCATAAAATCATTTCTTCCGTCAAAATTCATTCTTCCTTTCTTGCTTGGTCTTGAAGCAATAACATCATCAATTCTTAAAATCATATTTGCAACTTCTGTGGCCGAATCAATTGCCTGACTCTTTATATTATAGGGTTCAATAATTTTTGCTTCAAGAACATTCCCAATTTTATTTTCAAAAAGATTCAATCCCGCATTTTTGTCCCCAGAATCATGCTTTGCCCTGAGTTCAGTCAAAACATCAATAGGATCCATTCCAGCATTTTCAGCAAGAGTTACAGGAATAAATTCAAAAGCATTTGCAAACTCTTCAACTGCAAGCCTCTCTCTTCCAGAAAGTGTCTGCCCAAAAATTTTCAATCTTCGTGAAATTTCCATTTCAATTGCCCCCCCTCCTGGAACTATCAATCCTGATTTTAAAACACATGAAACATCTCCTAATCCATCTCTCATGGCTCTTTCAATTTCATCCATTATGTGCTCACTTCCCCCATGAATTAATATAGTAACTGCCTTTGGGTTTTTGCATCCTCTTATATAAGTAAAATTGTCCCCTCCCCTCTTAACATTCTCAACACTCTCTGCTGAACCAAGTTCAAATTGAGTTAAATCATTTAAATTACTAACAATTTTTCCACCTGTTGCTTTGGCAATTTTCTGCATATCGCTTCTAGCAACTCTTCTGCAAACATAAATTCCGTTCCTGCTTAATAAAAAACTTGCAAAATCATCAACTCCTTTCTGACAGAAAACAACATTTGCACTTGATTCGCGAACCAAACTAACAATTTCTTTTATTGAATTTTCTTCCTGAAGAATAAATTTTTGCAATTGTTCAGGAGAAGATATTGAAACTTCTGTTTTCAATTCCAGGGTTTTCAATTCCAAAGGAACATCAATGAGCGCAATCCTCGCATCTTTCACGCATGAAGGCATATCAACAGAGATTTTTCCTTTATCAATTACAATTCCTGAAATTAATTCTGTATCTCCAATCCCTTCTCCCTTGGCTTTTTCAATTTTTATATTTTCTAAATCAACTAATCCATTCTCCTGAATTTGCTTGACTGCCTTGACAATTATATCTGACAAATTTTCTTTTGAATCTTCTGCACCTTTTCCAGTCATTGCAGTCATTGCTATCTGCTTTAAAACAAATTCATCATTAAATCCTACTTTCAAAGAAAGTTCTTTCAATATCTCCTGTGCTTTTTCAGCAGCAATTCTGTATCCTTTTACAATAACTGTGGGATGAATCTTATTATCAAGAAGTTTTTCAGCATTCTCTAAAAGTTTTCCTGCTATCATAACTGCTGAAGTAGTTCCGTCCCCTACTTCTGATTCCTGAGTTTTTGCAATCTCTACCATCATTTTTGCAGCAGGATGCTCAATTTGCATTTCACTAAGAATTGTGGCCCCATCATTTGTAATAATAATATCATTTGTAGGAGAAACAAGCATTTTATCCATTCCTCTCGGCCCAAGAGTTGTTTTAACAATCTCCGCAACCATTTTTGCCGCAGCTATGTTGTTTCTCTGCGCATCTTTTCCTATAAGTCTCTGTATGTCTTCTGGCATTAATGTTATAGATTTGTCTGTCATTTTTTGTTTCAGTGTTTTAAAAATGACTTAGCGGAATTTATTCCAGCCTGTCATAATAAATAAACACCCTTTTTCATAATAAAGTTTCCCAAATCTTTTATTTAAGCATTGTTGTGCTAAAAATCAATATCAAATTATTTAAGAAAGGCATATATTTTTGAGTAGTAAAAAACGTTTATAAGTGCTTAAAGTCTGTAAAATTATGAACAGAATACTCGTTTCAGATATTATGACACGAGAGCCTATGGTAACTAGGCCTGATGCAAATCTTCTTGAATGCGCAAAAAAGATGGTTCAGAAAAAAACAGGAAGTCTTCTTCTTGTGGATAAAAAAAGATTAGTGGGCTTAATTTCAAGACACGATATCCTCTGGGCATTAATAAAACAATCAAAAGATGAACTTTCAAAAATAGAAGCAAAAGATATCTCTCCAAAAAAGATAGCAGTAATAAAACCTTCTGCAAGTCTTGATGAAGCTCTTAAAAAAATGAAAGATTCAAAATTTGAAAGACTGCCAGTTGTTGAAAATAATGAACTTGTAGGAATAATAACAATTAAAGACATATTAAGTTTTCATCCTGAATTTTATCCTGAAATTGAAGAGTTTGCAAGAATAAGGGAAGAATCAAAAAAATTAAAATTAGTCAGAAAAGCAAAAGATAGAATGCTTTCACAGGAAGGAACATGTGAAGAATGTGGTAATCATGATGTTTTGTACAAGTTTAATGGGATGCTTTTGTGTGAAGCTTGTAAGAATTCTTAATCATAATAATTTTCCTATTTTTTGCTCATTTTTTTGTTTTACCGACGATAAAAGCTCAGAAAGGTTTATAAACGAACTCTTCTTTTTCATAAAATAAACAATAAAAAGGGACATATTTTTATAAAATGAGCGATAAAAAAAGTTACAGTGCAGAGGATATCAAAGTTTTGGAAGGCTTGGAAGGAGTAAGAAAAATGTTTGACTTTATAGAATTATCAAAGAAAATAAAAAAGAGGGGAGATGTTTACATTATCTCCAAAGAGCTAAGAATAAAGCCAAGAGCATTATATGCCTTATTAGAAGAGCAGAGAATACTTTCATTTTTTCCAAAAATCCATAAAAGTAAAGCTAATATCCTTTCAAGACTTAAGACAAATAGAGAACTAAAATTATTCTCTCAAGAAAATGAGGTTTATACTTTACCAGTTAAAAAACTAGCAATTTTAGTGAAATCATGGAATAATAACGTTCGAATTAATCCTTTGATAATTTTATTTAATGAAGAACATGAAATAATTTTAGGGACTTTATTAGGAGACGCAAGTATAAGGCAAAGAAATAAAAATTCATGTCTTAGAATAGCCCACTCTTTGAAGCAAAGAGATTACTTAATTTCAATAAAAGATAAATTTGCTGATTTTGAAATTGCAGAATTCTCACAAAGAACAAGAATTATTAATAATCGAAAAGTAGAAATGATCCATTTTTCAACTAAGACACATCCTATTTTTAATTATTATAGAAAATTATTTTATCAAAATGGAAGAAAAATAATTACTAAAGAGATTTTAAATCAAATAACAGCAAGAAGTTTAGCTTATTGGATTTGTGATGATGGAAGTTTTTGTAAAAAGCAAGAATATTTTATTATTTGCACGAATTCATATAGTCTAGAAGAACATAAATTAATGAAACAATTTTTCAATGAAAAATTTAAATTAAATCCGACAATTGGTTTTAGGGATGAAAAATATTATTATTTAAGATTTAACAAAGAAGATTCTAAGAAATTAATTAAGATAATTAAACCTTTTATACCTCAAAGTATGAAGTATAAAATTGGAGAAGTAGAAAATGTCGCCTGAAGAAAAGAAAAGAGAGAAATACGATGCTGAACATATAAAAGTGCTAGAGGGTCTTGAGGGAGTCAGAGCGCGTCCGAGCATGTACATAGGAAGTACATCAAAAGAAGGATTGCATCACCTAGTTTACGAAGTTGTGGATAATTCTGTGGATGAGGCTCTTGCAGGATTTTGCACAAAAATAAAAGTTACTTTGAATAAAGATAGTTCTATTACAGTTGAAGACGATGGGAGAGGAATCCCTGTTGAAAACCACCCAACTTACAAAGTTCCTGCAGTCCAAATAGCACTCACAAAACTGCATGCGGGAGGAAAATTTGATAAAAAATCTTATGCTATATCGGGAGGATTGCACGGAGTTGGGGTTTCTGTAGTTAATGCATTATCTAAAAAGTTAATAATTGAAATAAAAAGAGATGGAAAAATTTATCAGCAAGAATATTCAAGAGGAAATCCTATAACAAAACTGAAAATTATTGGAAATGCTGAAGGAACTGGAACAAAAATAACTTTCTGGGCAGACGAAGAGATATTTCCAATAATAAATTTCGACTTCAAAACCCTTGAAACAAGATTTAGGGAAATAACTTTTCTTAATACAGGATTAAAAATAGAATTGAGAGATGAAATAAAAGATACAAAACAAGAATTTTTCTCAACAGGGGGACTCATCGAATTTGTAAAGTGGATAAATAAATCAAAAGAAGTTCTGCACAAACCCATTTATTTTAAAAGAGAAATGAAAAATGGGGTTATTGAAATTGCAATTCAATATAATGTTAGTTATCAGGAAAATATATTTGGTTTTGTTAATACAATAAATACTGTTGAAGGGGGAACTCATATTTCAGGATTTAAAACTGCGCTAACAAGAGTTATTAACGATTATGCAAAGAAAAAAGAATTGTTAAAAAATGATTCTTTCACAGGAGATGATGTTCGTGAAGGTTTGACAGCAATAGTAAGCATAAAACTTGCAGAACCTCAATTTGAAGGGCAGACAAAAACAAAACTTGGAAATTCTGAAATTAAAGGGTTTGTTGATTCTATTGTAACTTCTGCTTTAACAGAATTTTTTGAGGAAAATCCAAATATTGCAAAAAGGATTTCTGATAAATCCCTTGAATCTGCAAAAGCCCGTTTGGCAGCAAAGAAAGCAAAAGATTTGATAAGAAGAAAAAATGCATTTTCACTTGGAGGCTTGCCAGGAAAACTTGCAGACTGCTCAAATAAAAAATCTGATGATACAGAATTATATTTAGTGGAAGGCGAATCAGCAGGAGGCAGCGCAAAAATGGCGAGAAATAAAGAAATACAGGCCATACTTCCCCTTAAAGGTAAAATTCTTAATGTTGAGAAAGCAAATCCATCAAAAGTTCTTTCAAGTGAAGAGATTACAAATATGATTACTGTTATAGGAACAGGAATAGGAGAACAATTTGATTCTGCAAAAGTAAGATACAACAAAATAATAATAATGACTGATGCAGATGTTGATGGAGAACACATAAAAACACTTCTTCTTACATTTTTCTTTAGATTTATGCCTCAACTCATAGAAAATGGAAATATTTATGCTGCTATGCCCCCATTATATAGAATAAGGAAAGGGCAAAAAGATATTTACGTTTATACTGATGAAGAATTAAAGAAAGCTACAAGAGACTTAGGTGCTAGTGAAGGGGGGGTTACAAGATTCAAAGGTTTAGGAGAAATGAGTTCAACACAATTATGGGAAACAACAATGAATCCCAAAACAAGAAAAATAAAAAAAATATACATAGAGGATGCTGTTGAAGCAGACAGAATATTTTCAATGCTTATGGGAGATGATGTTCAGGCAAGAAAAGAATTCATTCAAGAAAATGCAGAGGAGGCTCAACTTGATATATAAGCCAAAGTTCAATAAATTGAATTTAGAGGCACAATTGGATATTTAAAATGATGTCAGATGAATTTTATGAAAAATTGAAAGAGAAAGTCAAGAAAGTCTTAGGAGAAAAAGGAAGCCATGCTTTTAATCATACAGAAAGGGTTTACAACTACGCACTTTTAATCTCAAAAGAATTAGATGTAGATTTAGATATAGTTAAAGCATCTGCATTACTACACGATATTGTCAAACATAAAGAAAAAAATGGAGAAGTTAAAGACCATGCAGAACAGGGAGCAATTGAAGCAAGAAAAATATTAGAAAAAACTAATTTTCCAAAGGAAAAAATAGAAATAGTATACAAATGCATTTTATTGCACAATAAAAAAGAAGATTTACCAGAAATAAAAGAAATAAGAGTATTAAAGGAAGCAGATGGATTAGAAGCCATTGGTGCAATGGGAATTGCTAGAGCATTTTCATATACTGGAGAAGAAAATGATTGGGATAATTCTTCTTCTGAAAGTCCATTAAATTTATTAATAAATCGCTCAAATTCAAATTATTTCAAACTTCCAATTGCTAAAAAATTAGCAGAGAAAAAAATAAAAATTATGAAGTATTTTTGTAATTCATTTACTAAAGAATTTAATTTAAAGAAATAAAAATGGCAAAATCAAGATTAAAAACACCAAATTGGATAATAGAAGGATACGACAGCCCTGCAGAATATGCTAAAGCCAAAGGCAAATCTCCAGAAAAGGAAAAAGATAGCAAAACATTCAAAATAAGAGAATGCCCAAAATGCAAGAGTGATGAAGTTCAGGTTGTTTTAACAGGAGAAGAAGGAAAGGGAAGAGGAGAGTGGGAATGCAAGAAATGCAAATGGGTAGGAAAGAATGTTATTGAAAAGAAACTTAGTGAGAATGAATTTATGAAATATTTAGATGAAAAAGGGGAGGAGGTTGCATAAGATGACACCAAACATAGACCCAAAAATTGAAGAAGACTTGAAAAAAGGAATTATTCACACAGAGGTCACAGCAGAAATGAAGAAATCTTATTTGGATTATGCAATGAGTGTTATTGTTTCTCGTGCTATTCCTTCAATAGAAGATGGTATGAAGCCTGTTCAAAGAAGAATTTTATATTCAATGTACCAGATGGGACTAAAGCCAAACACTGCAACAAAAAAATCAGCTAGAATAGTTGGAGATGTTATTGGTAAATATCATCCTCACGGAGATACTGCAGTTTATGAAGCAATGGTAAGAATGGCACAGGATTTTTCATTAAGATATCCTCTCGTGTTTGGGCAAGGCAATTTCGGTAGCACGGATGGAGATCCACCAGCAGCTTACAGGTATTGTGTTTCTGGAGATTCTTTAGTATTAACAGACAAGGGATTAATAAAAATAAATGAAATATCTGATAAAGAAGATGTTAATATAAATGTTCTCTCAAAAGACAAAAAAATAAACAATGCATCTAAATGGTTTGATTCAGGAATTCATGATACTTTAAAGATTACAACAGATAAAGGATATAACTTAACTGGAAGCTATAATCATCCTATTTTGACAATGTCTACTGATGAATTCGGAAAACCAATTTTTATATGGAAAACTCTTGAACAGCTTAAAGAAGGAGATTATGCAATTCTTGACAGATTAGAAGATAAATTCTGGCCTGAAAAAGAAATTGAACTTGATAAATTTAAACCAGAAATTAAGGATAAAAAAACAAAAGTAAGAATCCTCCCTTCTCATTTAAACAAAGAATTAGCATTTATCCTTGGTTCTTTAGTTTCTGAAGGATATATTGGGAAAAATAAGATAGAATTTTGCAATTCTGATTTGGATTGGATAAATAAATTTGAGGAGAAATGGAAAAGTTTATTTCCTGATTCAAAACTCCACAAATTTTCAAGAAAACCCTCTTCTTATGGAAAAAAAGATTACTGGAGATTAGAATGCCATTGTCTGTTCACAATTAATTTTTTAAGAAATATTGGATTAAAAGATGTTAAATCCAAAGATAAAACAATTCCTGAAACTATCCTTAAATCTCCAAAAGAAACAGTCAGGGAATTTGCCAGAACTTATTTTGAAGGGGACGGAAGTGTAAGTTTTGCAAAAAAGATGATGGAAATAAGAGCCTGCTCAACAAGCGAAGAATTAATAGAAAAACTTCAGATTTTGATGTTAAGATTCGGTATTGATTCTTTTAAAAGATTTGATAAACATAAAAATCTATTTCTTCTGCAGATAAGAGGAAAGAGAAATTTCTTAAGATTTTATAAGGAAATAGGTTTTTTCTCTGAAAGAAAAAACAAAAAATTAGAATTAATTAATCTTTTATATATAAAAGACACCTCATTAAAAGACAGGGTTCCTTTTGTTTCTGATTTTATTAGAAATATTGCCCATTCAGAATTTGTTTCTAAGAATAATTTCGATTTATATGAAAATATGTCTAATAATTACAAAATGATTTCTCAGATTATTATGAAAAAGACAAGAATTAACTTTGAACCTTTATTTGAATACTTTTTAACTTATCAGTATTTATTTGACAGAATTATATCTATTAAAGATGCAGGAAAACAAAATGTTTATTCTGTTAAAGTAGATAGCAATTGTCATTCATTTATATCCAATGGTTTTATAAGTCATAACACAGAGGCAAAGCTCATGCCAATTTCCAGTGAACTTCTCCAAGATATTGAAAAAGAAACAGTAAAATTTACCCCCAATTTTGATAATTCTCTTAAAGAACCAGAATTGCTTCCAGGAAAACTCCCTGCTTTAATGCTTAATGGAGCATCAGGTATTGCTGTTGGTATGGCTACAAATATTCCTCCCCACAATCTCACAGAAGTATGCGATGCAATAATTGCATACATAAAAAATCCTAATGTAACTTTTGAACAACTTTTAGAAATTGTAACAGGCCCTGATTTTCCAACAGGAGGAAGTGTGCAGGGAGAAATGCTTGATTTATATAAAACAGGAAGAGGAAAATTAATAACCAGGGGGAAGACAACAACAGAAACTATAAACAAAAAAGAAGCAGTAATAATAACAGAAATACCCTACATGTTAAATAAGTCTACACTTGTTGGACAAATAGCAAACTTAATACAAGATAAAAAAATAAAAGATGTTTCTGATTTAAGAGATGAATCTTCAAAAGGCAAAACAAGAATAGTTTTGGAACTAAGAAAAGAAGGGGATCCAAAATTTATAATAAATTCTTTATATAAATACACTCGTCTTCAGGATTCCTTCAATGTAAATTTTTTAGCTCTTGAAGGAGGAAAACCAAAAGTAATGAATCTTAAAGAAGTTCTTGAATATTATGTAAGATACAGAAAACTAATAATAACAAACAGGACAAAATTCGAACTAAAAAAAGCAAAAGAAAGGCGAGAGATTGTTGAAGGATTATTAATTGCATTAAAAGACATTGATGGAATTATAAATTTAATAAAAAAATCTAAAACAGCAACTGAAGCTTCTGAAGAACTAATAAAGAACTATAAGTTCACAAAAAGACAAACCCAGGCAATTTTAGAGACAAAGTTACAGCAATTAACTTCTCTTGAAGTTGAAAAATTGAAAAAAGAAGGAGAAGAATTAAAGCAAAAAATAGAAGAATATGAAAAAATACTCTCAGATATAAAAGAGGTTTTAAAAATAATAGTAAGAGAAGTGAATGAACTTAAAAAAGAATATGGAGACAGCAGAAAGACACAAGTATTGAAAAATATAAAAGAAATAAAAGAAAAAGATTTGATTCAAGAAAAAGAGGTTGTAATTACAATCACAGACAAAGGTTACTGCAAAAGAATGGATGTGCAATCCTATAAAGAACAGAATCGCGGAGGAAAAGGAGTTATAGGAAGCAACCTTGCAACAGGAGATTTTGTAAAACAATTAATAACTTGCTCAACTCATGATTATCTTATGTTTTTCACAAGCCGTGGAAGAGTTTTATGGCTTAAGGCTTATGAAATTCCGGGTGCAGAACGGTACAGTAAAGGAAAGGCACTAGTAAATCTTCTTGGATTAAAAGAAGAAAAAATAACAAATGTAATTTCTGTTAAGAATTTTGAAGATAATTTATTTATGGCAACAAAAAATGGAATTGTTAAAAAAACCTCCTTGAACAATTTTTCAAATCCAAGAGCCTCAGGGATAAAAGCTTTAAATTTACCAAATGATAATTCAGATTTCTTAATAGGGGTGGAGGTAGTAAAGAAAGGACAGGAAGTCCTGTTGGCAACAAGAAAAGGAAAAGCAATAAGATTTAATTCTAATGATATAAGGGAAATGGGAAGGGCGAGTTATGGAGTTACAGGAATAAAACTTGAAAAAGGAGATGAAGTTGTTAGCCTTGAAATTCTCGACACTCACGCAATACTCACAATAACTGAAAGAGGCTATGGAAAGAGAACTGCAGTTGAAGATTACAGAAAAACAGCGCGTGCAGGAAAAGGAGTAATAAATCTTAAAATAACTGAAAAGACAGGAAATGTAATTACAACAATATCTGTAAATGAAAAAGACAATATAATAATAACAACTGCAAAGGGCATGGTAATAAGAACTTCACTCAACAACATAAGAATAATGGGACGTGCAGCACAAGGAGTTAGAATGGTTAAGATGCATGATGGAGAC
>CAZOAN010000016.1:0-11463 GCA_964577855.1 Candidatus Woesearchaeota archaeon
GGGTGCAACTTCAGAAAAACTAAACAAATCCATCTGTCTTCCTATAATTCTATGGTCATTATCTTTTAATTTTGAAGAATCAAGCTTTGACTTTGAAATTTCTCTGAGCAATTTCTTGGGATCATATTCTTCTTCGCTTTCATTTCCTTTTACTTTTATCTCCCTTGATAATTCACTCAAGGGATGTCCTTTAACTTTAAGCTCAAATTCCTTATAATATCCAAATGGAGCTCGTGTAACCTTAAACCCCTCTTTGACTAAAGCAATTTCAGACTTTTCTAAAATTTCCTGTGCTATTTCAGGATTCCCCAACTCTTTTGATAAATGAGCATAGGGGTATAACACAATATTTTTTGTTTTGACCTGTGATGCAATATCTTTTATATTTTCAACAAATGCTTTAACAACAGATGGAATATCACTATCACATTTTTCTATTGCAGTCAAAACAACAAGTGCTTCTTTTACTGTCTTCTCTTTTTTATCTTTTTCAGAAAGTTCTCCTATGCTTTTAAGAGCTTTTTTCAAAGGTTTAAATTTTATATAATCAACATGAAGATTCAATGTTTTCATGTCTGTTCAAAGAAATGTAAGTTTATAAAATTAATTTTTATTGCAATGCATAATTACAATTAATGAACACTGCCACAAGATGAATTTTTTAAAGATAAAGATTTATAAACTCTAAAGTAGCTACAAAATGGAGTGGGATTTAGATACTCAAAGATTAAAATGGGAAATAAAATAAAAAAAACACTTAAGAACCTGCTATATGGTGTGCCTATTGCAGCTGCAAGTTTTCTACCTATGAAAGAGGCAAAAGGACAGATGACAAGAATTGAGAATCTAAATATGAAGAGAATAAATAGACAAACAATAAAAATCCGAGACCCAAATACATTATACTTAACATTCCAACCAGCAGATTTGGGTTTAGGGGTAAGATATGACAGAAGAATCTCTCAATTTGGAGTATATTCTTCTCTATCAAGAGGGAAATATAGGCTTGGAAATGATGAATACATAAACAACCATTTTAAATTCGCTTTAGGAGGGTTGCTTTATTTAAAAGAAAATCTTTTTAATAATTCTACTGGTTTTCTTAGCTTGGGTATCCCCTATCATTCTTATGGAGAAAAATCCTATGAACCTGGGTCAATAAATGAAAAAATATTCAAACCTTTATCAATTGAATTTGGCGGGGGAGTAAGAAAAAGAAATTTGGGTGCAGCTATTCGCTTTGACCCATTTAAAGGGGAAGGCTCTATGGACTTTGTAATTCCTATTGGTCATAAAAAATAAATCTACCCGTTTCTTATTCATATAAATATTTTTAAAAATTTCTTATAAAAACTCCAAGAATATAAAGTCAAAAATCCTCACAAATATTTATAAATAAATATTAACTAATATTTTAATGAAAAAGGTGTTTATACTTACTATCTTCGTTTTTGTACTTATGATATCTCCATTTACTTCTGCTGAAATGATTATAAATCAACAACCAAATAAAATTTATAATCTTGGAGATACTGTAACAATTTCTGTGAGTATAATGGCAACTTCAGATATTTCAGATGACTTCTACATGGATTTGATTTGTGGTATAAAAAGAATTCAATTTTGCCAGAATGGAGTAGATTTACCTGCTGGACAAGGAAAGGTTATGGACTGCTCTTTAATTTTGGCAAAAAGTAAACTAGGAGAAACAATAGGAAACTGCAAAATCTCTGGATATCTTTCCAAACAAAAAGGAAGCCCAATTACCACAAGCGAATTCAAAATCTCTAATCTTATAATTCTTCAGCCAAATACAGCACAAACAAAATTTGAACCAGGACAAAGCATATTAATTTTTGGAAATGCCATAAAAGAAAATGGACGTGATGTAAACGGATTTATAGATATGGAAATTTTAGTAGATAATTCTTCAAATAATATAATACAGCCTGGAACAATAAACAATGGAATGTATTCAATGAACATAACTCTCCCTTCAAATATGAGAGCTGGAAATTATCTTGTAAAACTTAATGCTTATGAGATGATTGCAGATGGTTCAAAGACAAATAAAGGATTTTCAAATTATAATATAGAAATAAAACAAATTCCAACTTATCTTGAACTTGCATTTGAAACTAATAATGTAGAGCCAGGAACAAGTGTTAAAGTAAAAGCAATTTTACATGACCAAACTGGAGAGAGAATAAATTCAAATGCAATAATAACAATAAAAAAAGGAGCAACATCCATTCAGGCCCAATCTGAAAAACCAACTGATGAATATATGGAATTTCCTATAGCATACAATGAACCCCCATCAAATTGGACTGTGTTCGCAATATCAAATCAGCTTACTGCAGAAGTGCCATTTGTTGTAATAAGAAAGAAAGAAATAGAGGTGGATATAACAAATGAAACTGTCACTTTTATTAACACAGGGAATATTCCATACAATGACACTATTTTTATTAAAATAGGAGAAGAATCAATAGAACTGCCTGTATTTCTCGAAGTTGATGGAATCAAAAAATATGAATTAAAAGCTCCTGATGGAGAATATGAAATTGAAATACTAAGCGATGGTGAAAGCAAACTTAAACAAAATGTTATTCTCACAGGAAGAACAATAGGAATGAAAGATGTGTCTAAATCAAGTGTAAAAGAACTTTTTGGAAAACCTTTTATATGGATTCTTATATTCTTGGTCATCCTTGCTATAGCTTTTATATTCTTAAGAAAAGCGTATAAAAAAAATCCCTATGGGAAATTTTTTAAAAAAAAAGTTAAACAGTCCAAAGTAAATGTTGCCTGGGAAAATAGAGCGGTGCCTCTTTCAAAAAATTCAAAACTTGAAACAAAAAACAAAGCAAATCTTTCTATTTCTATAAAAGGAAACAAACAGGATATAAGCATTGTTAATGTAAAAATAAAAAATCTCAAAGAGTTGCAGGAGAAAAGAGGAAATGCTGAAGAAACACTTCAAAAAATAATCAATATCGCTGAAAATAAAAAAGCTTTTGTATATGAAAATCAGGATAATCTATTCTTTATACTTACTCCTTCAAAGACAAGAACATTAAAGAATGAAAATGCTGCTCTCGAAATTGCACAAAATGCAAAAGAAACACTATCGGAGCATAATAGATTATTCAAGCATAAAGTTGACTTTGGAATATCAATAGAATATGGTTCTATAGTTGAAAAAATTGAAAATGGAATTTTAGAATTCATGAGTCTTGGAACTTTAATGACTAATGTTAAAAGGATTGCTTCTGCTTCTCAAGGAGAAATTTTGCTGGGAGAAAAAATAAAAGAAAAGCTAACAAATGTAAGAACTGAAAAGCAGGATAATGGAAAAGCAGTTTCTTACAAAATAAAAGATATTAAGTATCACGATGAGGAACATTCAAGATTTATAAAAAGTTTTCTTAAAAGGGCTGAAGAAAAAAAGGGCAGTTCTAAATAATTCATAAAAGCTTCTTTTTCTGCTTTGATTTGGGAGGATTTTTCTTTGATATCTCCTCTTTTACTATTTCTCTTACTTCTGATTCAGATACTTTTTCCTCATTAGACATTTTTCCTTTTATTTCTTCAATTTTCTCTCTAATTTTAAATCCAAGTCCTGTAATCTTAAATACAATTCCAATAGTTATTAAAATTAATCCAGCAATAAACATCCATAGGAAAACTTTTGATGATTCCGAAAAGAACATTGCTACAACTTGGGCGAGAATAACATTTGTACTCTCCTTAGACAATGCCAAAGAGAGAGGAGATAAAATTACCTTGGCAACAAAAGTTCCAATCTTCCCCAATGTCAAAACTATCAATGAAGCCGCAACAACCAAGGAACCAACAAGAAAAGGAGCATTTGATTTTTTCTCAATAAGCAAAACTACCAAACAGCACAAAATAAAGGAAGCAATCAAAAATTTAAAGAAAAGGGATTTCCAGAATTGACGTGCATAATTTGAAACAAGAAATAAAGGAACTTTTGACTCTTCAAAACATTTTACAAAACTGCAATTATATTCTTTATAATAAAAATCACTTACAAGATAATTCACACTATAATTAATAATACTGTCATGACCCCCCTGAACAACCAAACACGGATAAACAAAAGCATATCCTTCAAAATCCTGAATTATTTCTGTATTTGTCTTGCAGAATACATCCAAATAAGGCACAAGTTTGTTTGTTATTAATTCTGCACCTATTTGAGTTTCAATAATTTCAGAGGCAATAGAATAAATTCTCGGTTGAACATTGTCATAATTTAAAGATAAGCTAATAGAAGCAAATATTCCTGCAAGCAACAATGAAATAAACAGAAATATAGAAATAATAACTATTCCAAAACCTCTTAACACCCCCATGAATGAATTAAATAAAACAGGTTTTTAAAGCTAATTAAAGTTAAATCAATCAGAATACTTTAAAATAATTTTTAAATTCTTATAGAAAACTAAGTTAATTTATAACTGCCCTTTATAATTCTATTAGGATAAACAACAAATCCATTTTTTCCAACATCACACTCAACAATTTGTCTTTTAATATCTATCCCCCTTAGTTTAATTATCTCTAATGCTCTTCCTCTCTTGCTATTTTCAAAAAGAACATTATAAATAGCTATTATTCCATCAGAAAGAAAAGATACTGCCTCTCCTTTTTCAATAAAAGTTGCCCCAATGTGTGTTGGATTTGCAGTTTCTCTTATAAGAAAAGAAGTTATCTCATGATTTTCAAGATAACGGAAAAGTTGCTCCATATAAATTCTAAATCTGCTCTCCTCTCCTGCAAATGCACTTGCAATACTTGATAAAGAATCTATTAAAACAATATCTGGCTTGAACTCAGGGGGAATCAAGATAGGCTGCACATCTATAAGCAATTCTTTTTTTGCCTCTGAAAGCAATGCTTCAACACTCCTTGCTATATCAAGTGCATTAAATCTTTTTATGTATAAAAGCCCCTTTTTTTCATACTCCTCTGTATTTAATCCAAAATTTTTAAGATGGCTTCTCAGCCTGGATTCTGGCTCTTCAAAACTCATGTACAGCGCCCTTTTCCCTCTTTTACATGCATTCATCCCAACATTCAAACAAAAAATTGTCTTGCCACTCCCAGGACCACCCTCAACAAGATTAGAAGTTCCTTCAGGAATTCCAGGATGAACCAAATCATCAAAGCCAGGTATACCTAATTTAAAAAATTCCTGTTTCTTTTCTTTTTCTCTTTTTTCCATCCCGCTCTTTTTTTTCATAAATATATTATATTCTTTTTAATTTAAAAACTTATTTATTTACCTTTTTAAGGTATAACTTATCAATAATATCAAAATGACTCTTGAGCCTCTTTTTCCTTCTCTTGCCAGATAAAAAAAACATCACAGTTATAAAAATAAAAATTAAAAACAATATCAAAAGAATGTTTGTAAAAAGAGTGTTTTGGATTTTGAGATTCTCTTCCACCACCTTTGCTGTGAAACTCCCGTGGAGAAAAATTGCTCCGGCAACCAAAAAAAAGAAAAAAGAACCAAGAAGATACTTCTTTCTCTTGTTTTTCTTCAAATATTTAACAAATTCTCTCTTTTCTCTTTCTGACAGATTTTTAAAATATTCTGTTTGCGAATAGGGAATGAACTGCCCAAAACTTGCTGAAACTCTCTGTTCGAGTCTTATTAATCTCTCAATTAAATCCATTGATAAAAACTCTTTCTTTTCTTTTTTAGTCATTTCATTTAATTTTTTCATTTTTTCCTTTTAGTTTTCCTGATTTTAACCTTTTTTAAGTTTAGCTTTTCTAATTCTGGCTTTCCGAACTTTAATTTTTCTGATTTTAACGTTTTTAGTTCTAGTTTTTTCATTTTTTCCTTTTAGTTTTTCTTGTTTTAACCCTTTTAATTTTAGGCTTTCTGACTTTTCTTTTAGCTTTCTCACTTTCAGATTTTCTTACTTTAATCTCCCTAATTTGAGTTCTCTTAACTTTATCTTTCTCAACTTTAGTTTTCCCAACCTTCATAATTTCCTCCTTCAATAAAGGAATCTGCCTGTCTATATCCCTTATAAATTCAGCAAATTGTCTTATTCTTATATTATAATTCCCCTCTGAGATTTTCCCATATTGGAAATAATCCATCTGTGTTTTTTTAATAAGCTCCTGCAGGTTCTTTCTTCTCAACCCAAGATTTTTTATTTTGTTTTCAACAATTCTCTGCTTTATCGCCTTGTGATAAATGAAAAAAAGAATCAATAATGTAAAAATGGTTATTAAAACAGATAGCCAGTTCTTTTGGAAAAAATTCTTTAATCCTCTCGCTGTTGAGGTATAAAATAAATTTAAGGTAGTGTAAGAGGATTTAACCTCTGAAATCTTATCGTATGCACTATTGACTAAAAAAGAAACTTTCTCATATCTCTCGCTATTTATCTCATCCTCTATCTCTGCAATAATAACGTCCACTTCTGATGCATTCATTTCAGGGGTTATTGAGACATAGTAAAATTTCTTTAATGAAAAATATGCATCTATGGCTTCAAAAGCAAGATTCCTTATATCTTTTATATCTTTGCAATAAGGGAGAATCAGGGAAAAATCCACCTTTCTTCCTTTCTGCTCTAATACTTTCTGTGCATCATAAAGATTTTGAGCTCTATTCAAACTATCATTAACTCTCTCATAACTAAAATTATTTTCAATAAGTTCATTTAATATTAATCTTGAATCAATTAAGCATAATTCAGCCTGTTTTTGTATAGTCAGATTTTCTTCAGCATTGACGAACTGAATTATCAAAATTAAAAATATAATAAAGATTAATTTTTTTGCAGTTCCTCTAATCATTTGAATAACCTCCTGAAAAAACCCTTGCTTCTTAGAGATTCTTGTGCATCTAAAAAGACCAATTTTTCCTCAACTTCACTTAATCTTGAAGCATAGCTTTTCATCATATTTTCATAGACTCTTATCTCAACTTTTGCTTCTTTCAGATACTGTGACTGAAGTTTCTTCATCATCTCAACAAGATTTTTCCTCTCCTCATTCAGGACATTTTTCTTTCCTTTTATCTTCATCAGGTTTGCAAGTTTTGCCTCAAATCTTATTTTGTCTTCTATTGTCTCGCTAAGTTTATTTTCATATTGGTGCATTGCCTCTCCATATTCTTCCATGGACATTTTATTTTTTTCAAAACAATCTCTCTGAACAACTTTCATAAGCTCTAAAAGAAGTTTTTCCTCTTCATTCAATAGTCTAATCTTTTTCTTGTATAAAATTCTCCTAGTAAATAAAGAAGTTCCAAATCCAAAAATTCCAAGGCTAATGAAGATACCTAAATACTGCAAAGGGTTATTTTTTATTTCATAAATTAAATTAAACTCCCCTTTAACTTCAAGGGCATAGCTTAACTTTGCCTCTTTCAGTCTTTCAAATGCAAGAATATAATCCCCTCTCTCAAATGCAACTTCTGCTATAAAAACCAGTTTCTGGGTTTCTATAACTGATATTCCTCTTTTTATTGAATTGTTTATTCCTTTATTTAATTCTTCCAGGATTTTCTTTGATTCCAGTGCAGAATCATAAATTTTCTTCAAATCCCCGTATTTTAATTTTAAAGTTCCATAATCATAGTTAGAAAAAGACTCATTCATTTCATTTAACAGACTTATCAAACTCTCCACTTTCAATCCTGAACTATTCATCTCTAAAATCATTTTTTCCGATGAACTCATTAAATCCATTGCAGAATTCCTGCTTAATTCAACTATATACAAAGTCAGATATTTATTCTCTGTAAAAGGATATCTTGTCAAATTGCTCCTTATATCTCCTTTTATTTCAAATGAAAGAAGATATTTTCCATAATTGAAATATTTTGGAGAAGATATTTTTATTGTTATCTCTGCAAAAGATTGAGGCTCTATGCTGGAGATAGTTGACGGAATCAATTGTATATATTCTGAATTAACTCCAGATACTGATATCTTGATGTTTTCTTTAAAAGAATTTAGTTTATTTTCTATTTTTAGTTTAAATTCCTGCTCTTCTCCTCTTACTAATTCAATAGTTGATTCAGATTTCTCATATAAATTTCTTGCAGAGCCTGCTCCGCTTGCTCCGCCCCCCGTGCCTGGCGTAGTTGCAACTGGAGCAACATAATCCCCATCTAAGATTCCGCATGAAGAAATAGTAATTCCATCTGCTTTGCTTTTACATAGGAAAGTAACATTAAAAGAATCTGTCAATAAACTGCTGTTTTCAGAATCTAAAATCAAAGATAAATTTCCAGTTATATTTTCATATCCATAAGAATAAATATAAATTGTAATCGGTGTGTTAACAGCCGGAGCATTGCTTTCAAGATTTGATTTTGTAAATTCAATTGTTAGATTATTGTATTGTTTTGAGAAATCTGAAAGGTTTTCATAAAAGGAAGTAGTATTTCCAGGGGTTATTTTGTTTGAAAGAGAAGAAGGCAGAGTCCAGTTAAATGAGACATTATATGCAGTATTATTATCTGCTCCATCTCCCCCTAAATTTCTTACATAAGAAGACCAGTTTATTATCTGGTTGGTCAACTCTATATTAATTAAAGAGGTTGAAGGCTCAATTATGTCCTGGAATAATGTAGCTCCTGAAACAACAATCATTGTTGCATTAATATATCTTATTGTGATGCCGTCAATAGTATCTGTAAAATTTGAAATTATTTTCAAGATAGGTGTTTCCTGCAAAGCACTGCTTGTATATGGAAACCCTCCTGTTACTATCATAGTTGAGTTTTTTCCTGCTGACAGAGTAACTGTACTTGGGTTAAATGTAATTCCCTTAATACCACCTGGAATAGTATCAGACTGGTAATAATCATTTGAAAAGCCACCCCAACTTGTCATAAATTCCACAATGCACCCCCCCAAATAATTTTCATCACCATTATTTGTAATTGTAAAATTTCCTAGGAGCTTGTCTTCCTGAAATCCTGAAGCCTCTTCCAAAGATGAAACACTTAAATTCCAGGTGCAGTCCCAGAAACTCTGGATAATGTATAAACTGCTGTTACTGCTGTCTCCCGCAGTATCATTTGCCCAAATTCTATAAGTTATATTATCTTCATAATCAGGAAGAGTAAATGTTGCATTGACAATTGTATAATATGATTTTGCAGTCTGGTTATCTAAAGTAATATTATTCCAAACATTTAAACTTGAATTTTTCCATTGCAGTATTGCAGAATCAAAATTATCATCAGCATCAGAGATATTCACAGTTACACTAATATTTACATTAGGGTCTAATTCATCAGTGGAATTTGGGGTGTAAGATACAGATAAACTTGGAGCTGTATTTCCCTTTATTATTCTTGTTTCTGTCTGGTTGATGTTACTAGCATAATCTGATACAGATACATTATAAGTATAACTTTGCCCCACAACTAATCCTGATTGAGTATAAGTAAATATCCAGTTTCCATCTCCTAAATCAGTTAAACTTTCATTGCTTGAATTAAAAGTGGTTAGAGTTCCATTCCAGTTCCAAGTTATATTCTTTAAATTTTCTTCAGTTATTGAAACATTTACAACAAAACTTCCTGAAGCTCCAGAATTATTTGAAGGTGTTGGAGAAACATAATCAATTAATGGATAAGTTATATCAAGATAAGTGTAATCTATTGTTGCATTAAACAAATAAGGAGTATAATTTTGGTTTTCTGTAAAGAATGTTGCTTTATACTGAAAATAAGTAGCATTGCCTAAAGATGCAAGAGAGGTATAACTGGCATTGGTGTAAACTGCAGACCAGTCTGCATCAGAGCAATTAGCAAAAGAGCAAGCCCGCATTTGCAGAGTCAAGTTCAAGGCACCTGTTATATTAGTATTTCCAGTATCAGCTAATATACCATATACACCATCTCCAGTAGTATAATTAAGGTCTGCAGCAAAAACTAAATTTACATTAAATATAAAAATTAAAATACCAAATATTAACAATTCATTCTTCCGAACTCCTGTTCGCCAGAGAGGACTTCCTGTCCGACACTTCCAAATGCCGAAGGCGTTCGCCTGAATTTCCTTGTTCTTCCGAATTTCTTTTGGAATTCGCCTGAATTTCATATTCTCTTTTAACAAGTTACATAACATTCTTTAAATACTTCTCCTGTAAACTTTTTTTTAAATTATAAGAATTACCATAGTCCATATAAGATTCCCATGAATTAAATGATTCCATTAATTTGTTAAAATTAATACTGCAAGAGTCATATTTCTTTAATTTTATTTTTACATTTTTTAAAAATCTTTTTACAGTGCTCTTTCTGACTAATTTATAATTATTAAAAATAATATAACCGAGAAAATCAATCCCTAATGCAACTGGAAAAATATTTACTTTTTTTGGATGCAATGTTAATTTTATTGAAATAAAAAATAATCTGACTTTTTCTTTCACTTCATGCAAATATTTTTTAGATTCATGCAGTACGACAAAATCATCCATATAACGAACATAATATTTTATTTTCAGCTCATATTTTACATATTCATCAAATTTGTTAAGGTAGATATTAGCAAAAAGCTGAGAAGTTAAATTACCAATGGGGATTCCTTTTTGCAAAGAACTTTGAACATTTTGTTCTTCAGAATTAGAAAAATCATATTTTTCTGAGCAGGAACTTTCTATTATTTTGTCTAACAACTGCAATAATTTTTTATCTGCTATCTTTTCTCTTATAATTTGTTTCAGAATTTCATGATTTACACTTGGAAAATATTTTGAAACATCGCATTTAAGGACATAGTAATTACCATTAGTTTTTCTTATGAAATTTTGAATTCTATCTGTTCCAGCATGAGTACCTTTTCCTTTTCTGCAAGCATAAGAATCATAAATAAATTTCTTTTCAAATATCGGCTCAATAACCGAGCAGATAGCATGGTGAACAACCCTATCTCTGAAAGGCAAAGCAGAGATTTTTCTTTCTTTTGGCTCAAAAATAATAAAATGCTTGTATTCTCCTGTTTTGTAAGTCTGGTTTTTTAATTCCCATTGAAGTTTTAATAATTCATTTTCCAGATTATAACTAAACTTAAGAACTTCTGCTGAATTGTTCTTGCCTTTTCTTGCTTTTAGATAAGCATTATAAAGATTTTCAAACCTACAAACTTTCTGGGATAAATTTTTATGTGTTTCCATTTTATTATTTTTAGTGTGAAAACCAGCAGGGTTCAATCAGCATTTGGCTTCATCTTACTAACCGCTGGTTTTTAGTTTAATATTTAGCTTCTTTAGCTTGGATTTGGATTGATGTAGTTCTCTTGCACTGTTTATCATCTCCGTAAAGACAATGAATCTGGCTTTGGGAACTATTGCAACAGCGAAACCCAATGTTGTTGTTCACATTCGAAGGAGCATTATTCAAATTCGCACAAAAAGGACCTGCATTGCCAGTATTATCCCAAT
>CAZOAN010000017.1:0-11392 GCA_964577855.1 Candidatus Woesearchaeota archaeon
TCAGTCGGGGCGTAAGTTAGTAAGATTAAGAATTACTTTCCAAGCCTCTTTTTTATTAATTTTCCAAGGTAATATGCTGAACCAAATAATATAATTCCTGGGAGAATTGCTATTCCAAGTGTGGGCAACAACAAACTTGTTCCTATCGTCCCAACTGCTCCTGCTCCAACTGTTTCTAATATTTTAACTGCATAAGAGACATTTTGCTCAACATTTTTCTGAAGAGCATCAATTTGCATTATCATCTTCCCTTTCTTTAGAATCTTTATTTTTTTATCTTCTTCAGAGATTATTACGACTAAATTTTCTCCAACTGCAGCGCTCAATCCAGCAGAATGCCTTGTTCCAAAATTCTTGAAAATTTTTGTAGATTTTATTTTTACTCCATAGGCAGAAACAAATCCTTTTTTGTTTATTATGACTGCACCATCCATTAAAGCAAGGGATTCGAGAAGTTTGGGATTTTCAATTGCTTTAAAAGGAGGAACAGATTGATTTATCATCGGGGTATATTCAATTTCTCCTACAACAAAAAGAGCCCCTTCCCCTCTTTTAGCAATTCTTAATCCTACTTGAATAAGAGTCTCTTCGAGTTTTTCAAAATTTTTATCTTTTTTATTTTTCATATTTTACAAATGTTAGTAAAGGTATATAAATTTTCTTATCATTAAATTTTAATAGTGTTTTTTGCTGGATTTTTAGTGGAAAAGCCCCATAGTACAGCGGTCAAGTATACAAGCCTCTGAAGTTTGTGACCCAGGTTCGAATCCTGGTGGGGCTATTCTTTTAGCATGAATTGAAATCATTAGAAATATTTTTATAGTAATGTAAACTGTTTCTTTTATGGTGAGTATTACTCTTATTTTAGTTTTGGTTTTAATTATTGCAATATGGCTAATTATAGAGTTTAAAAGATTTAGGCATAAGCTTCTAGCTATTTTTTTAATCTTGCTCGTGATCTTTACTTATTTCAGTTTTTCAGCTGTTATAAAAGGAACAGATTTGGATTTGAAAACTTTTGATGGGATGAAAGAGGCTGGAAAAATGTATTTTCTTTGGATTGGAAATGTGTTTAAGAATGCCAAAGTTATAACTTCAAATGCAATTAATATGAGTTGGAAGACGAATGAAACAGGAGAATTGAACAAAACTCTGGAATCAAACACTATCCAGAATTAAAATGAAATTTCTCCTTCTTTTTATAATGTTTTTTATGATAGTTTCATTGGTAATAATAAATAATTATGAACTTCGCATTTCGGAAAAAGAAGATTTTCATATTTTTTTAGGAACCTATGTTGATTGGTTTAAAATCTTTTATTCAAATATTAAAACAGTTACTGGAAACGTGATAAATCAGAGTTGGCTTCCAGAGTAATATTTATAAACATTGGTTTCTTATTTTTGATATGGCTGGTAAAAAGAAGAGGGCGGTTAGAAGAAAGTCTCCTGTCAAAGCTAAGTCTCTTATTAGCTCTCAAAAAGTAAAATTTTCTAAAGTAAAACTTGGACTTGTTCTTAGAAATCTTGTGTTATTTGTTTTATTATTTCTCATATCATATATATTATATTTAGTTTCTGAGGGAGCTTTTGTCAACATATTTAATTTCCTTTGGATTATTTTTGGATTTATATCTGTTGCTTTCTTTTTAGCTTTGCTTGTTTTATTATTTATGAAGTTGATAAAAAGATAAATTATTATTCTTTGAAAATAGTGTTGTTTTTATGGTTTTGTTGTGTTTTTGGTAAGCCACAGCCGAGAATCGAACTCGGGACCTCCACATTACCAATGTGGTATTCTAACCGGCTGAACTACTGTGGCGGATGATTTTCTTTTTATTCAATCCCAACAGATTTATAAAACCTTTTTATTAATAAGATTTATGGATAAAAATGAATCAAAACTTGAAAAGTTGAAAGAAAATTATAAAAAAATACAGCAAATTCATAATCTGCCTGATTTTGATAAACTTAATTCTGATTTTGCCATAGAAAAAATTGCTGAAACCGAGACAGATTTTTTAATAAGAGAGGTTGTTAAAACTATGGCTGAGAAATTTTCTAATTATCTTAGATTTGTTGAACTTTTGCTTAATCCTGTTAATTCCCCTATGTTTATCTTTTCCCTTATAAAAACAATGGGGGAAACTGAGAAGAAAAAACTTTCTGAAATTTACAAAGAACTTGTAAGAATAGAGCTGAATTTGATTGAGCTTGATGTTGATTTTTCTGAAAAAAAAGAAGTAGATTTTATAAATGATTCTTATAAAATCTGGATAAATCTTAAAAAAGATTTTCTTAGTATTATTGAAAAAATAAAATCAAACTGGGATAATAAAAACGAAAATAACAATAAGGCTTATTTTGGGTAGTCTTCTAACCTTTTAAATTAATTTTCCGAAAATTTCTTTTAAATCTATTTCAAACAATGCAACAGGCATTTTTATCTTCCAGTTTCTCAGTATTTTTGGGTGAATTTCTCCTATAATTCCTATTTCTTTGTTTTCGAGGATTATGTTTGCTGTTCTTCCTTCTATAAAATGAACAGGAATTTCTTCTGATTCTTTTAAGTTTATTTTAATCCCAAGAGATTTAAACAAATATGTTATAATCTGCTTTATTTCTGTAAAATTCCCCGGAGATATTGCAAGAGCCAATTTTTCATCTTCCTCTATTTCTTTTTTTAATTCAAATATTGTCCCTGATTCGAATATTTTTTGTGGATATTCTGAATCAATATTCTCTGAAAGATTTTTAAGAAGGAAATGAGAGAGATTTTTTCTTAATATGTTATATTCTGTCTTTGAATTTTCCAATTCAACAAATTCTTTTTCCTGCCTTTCCTGAATTCCCATTTTTTTGAACTGATATTCTCTATTTGTTAAATGATAATTAGAAACTTCCAAAATGTTTAGCCCTGTAATAATTTCAGATATTTTTCTTTTTATTATTTCTTTTGCATCTTCCTGTCCTATTGTTGATATGCTTGGTATTTCTGGGATAAAATTTTCGTATCCATATGCAATTGCAACATCTTCAATTAAATCAACTTCATGCAATATATCTGTTCTCCATGAACCTATTTCAACTTCATTTGTCTTTTGGTTATAATTGTGCCCCATTTTTTCAATAAGTTGTTTAAGCTTTTTTTCATCTATCTTTGTTCCTAGGAGTTTGTTAGTATTTTCAAGGGAGATTTTCATTTTCTCTGAATCAAGAGAGGGAGAGATTTTTTCAGGAGCTCCTTTAATTTCCATTTGATATATTTCCCCCCCCATATCTGCAAGGAGAGTAACGAGTATATTTAGGCATTTTTTTAAAACTTTAAAATTAAAACCAGAACATTCAATAAAAACTTCTTTTGTTTCTTCAGTTATCTTTCCTGTTAGTTGTGAGTTTATTATAGGAGGCATGCTTAAAATTTTATTTTCAGAATCTACAAAAACCGGAAATTTTGATTTTCCAGCTAAGAGGTGAGAATATTCTTTTCCTGCGGGGTGCCTTTGTAAAATCTGCAAACCTGACATTTCCTTCTCTGATTCCAATGGAATAAATTTTATATAATCTGGTTCAAGTGCCTTGAATGTTATGGGGAGTTTTATCTTTTCAAGAGGATAAATTCCTATTGCTACTTTTTTTCTTTTTCTTCCTAAAGTAATGTGCAATTTTTCCTGTATTTCAATTAGCTCTTTTATTTTGTCATTATCTAATTTTAGTTCTTTTATGATTGCGCAGGCTGTGCAAGGGCGGACATCTTTTACAGAAGAATCAATTATTACCTGATAATTCTTCTCTGGCTTGTTTAATTCATATTTCTTCATTCCTGTCTTTTTCCCAAGAAAAGCAAGAAAACTTCTTTTGAATCCTTGATATGAAAGTAAGTCTGGACGATTCGGGAAAATTTCAATTTCAATTTCAATTTCATCAAATTTTTCTAAAGGGGTTCCAAACATTGATATCCTTTCCTGCATTTTTTCATCTAATTTGCCTATTTCTTTTTCAAATATTTTTTTGTTTAAAGTTATAAGTGCCATTTTAATTTATATTAGCCTCGAAAAAATTTAATTGCCCTTTAAAAGGAATTGGATTTATTCTTACGGGATTCTCTAATACAAACCCGTAATTACCCCAAGAACTTGATGCCAAATGCATATCTTTATCTTTGAAATGTTCTCTTTCACCTTCATATTTTTTCACATCAACTAATTCTGCTTTTCCAACTACTTTTCCTAAGGGAAGAGTTGTAAATCCAAATCTTTTCATTGATTCTTTATCTGGATTCTTTGAAGCATGAATAAAAAATTCCCCTCTAAAATGAGTATTCCATTTTCTTAATTCTATTTTCTTCTTTCCAATTAATATTAATTCTGCAAACGGTTGTTTTAATGATAATACTTTCATTTGACAAACTCCTCCAAATTTAAAGGCAAGTTTTTTCTCATTTTATTGTTTCATCCACCATTTTATTCTCCGCAATTGAGTTAGATTGTTCTTGTAAAGCTCTCTCAGATCTTTTATATAATAATAATCTACTATTAGCCTATCAAATCCTTGTCCCCAGGCAAGCACAGGGATATGTTCTCCAAGAAGAGGTATAGTTATTTCCGGACGAAACATTCCGGCCCCCCCAAGTTCTATCCATTTCTTTTTTTCTGGATGGAATACCTCAATTTCTACTGATGGCTCAGTATAGGGGAAATAACTTGGTCTAAATCTTATATTTTTGAATCCCATTTTCTTATAAAATTGTTTAAGATATCCAAGAAGATGCCTAAAATTTGCGTTTTCATCTATAACAATCCCCTCGGTTTGATAGAATTCAAATCCGTGGGCCCAATCAACTGTTTCGTTTCTAAAGCATTTTCCTATTGCAAAGAATTTTGATGGGATATTTTCTTTTTTCAATTTTGCGAGTGTTTGTGAAGAAAGACAGGTTGTGTGGGTTCTTAATACAAGTTTTTTTGCTTCTTCTTCATCCCATGAGTATTGCCAGCCTTTGCTTCCGCCAACACCCTTTTCATGAGATTCTTTTACTTTTGAAACAATCTTTTTATCAGGAAGTTCTGTTTTTTTATTTATGAAGAAAGTATCGTGCATCTCTCTTACAGGATGATCTTGTGCAGTGAATAGTGCATCAAAATTCCAAAAAGAACTTTGAGTTAAATTTCCTGTCATTTCCACAAATCCCATTTCTGTCCATATTTTTCTTGCATAGTCCATAGATTGATTTACAAAGTGTCTTTTTCCCCCGTTTATACTAGGAACAGGAGAAGCCACATCATATCGTCTAAATTTTTTTCCTTTCCAATTAGACTCCTTCTTTAGTATTTCAGGAGTTATTTGTTCTATTAATTCCTGTGAACTTAACTTTGAGTTTATTATCTCTTTTCCTAAGGGAGTTATTTCAATATCTATTTTTTTATCTTCTTTTATACTAACAATTTGTTTCCTGTTTTGAAGAGATTTTAAGGCAAATTGCTGTTCTGGAGAAAGAGAGTCATAATCTATTGGAAGAATTTCAAGAAATTGTTCTTCAAGTGTCTTTTTTGAAATTTCTTCCCTGTTTGCGTTAAGTATTATCTTTTCATTTTTCAAATCTATAAGTGCCCTTTTCTTTAAAGCACCTATAGATGCCTTGAACTCATCATCTGATAATTTGCTCTCTTTTTGAGCATCTTGGAGGAGGATTATGTGTTTTTCATTGAGAAGACTTAGAAGCCTTCTTTCCGGAAGTCCTTTTTTTAAATAAAGTGCCCCATTAACATCCAATTCAACTATTCTCTTTTTTACATAAGATAATTTTATTACATTTTTATTTTGAAGATATTCTAAGGATCTTACTACTGAGGTTTTGTCTAAATTTGATTTCTTGCATATTTCATTTATTTTTTCTCCCAAATGGGGCAGAATTTTCTTTTCATTGGGGCTTAAGGATTCAATCAACTTTTTACTGTCCATTTTAGTATGAGATAAGAAGTGTTTAAAATTCTTTTGAAAGAGAACTTACCATCCAAGTAGGCATTCCTAAAATAAGCCCCAATGACTTTAAGTCATATATATTTCTCTGGTTTTTCTCTTTTTGAATAATGAATTTCATTTTAATATTATTTTTATTGCATAAAAAGATATTTTGCTTAATCCTTGAGAGGATTGCTGCTTTTTCCTTTAAAGAATTTGATTCAAGAATTTCATCAAAATTTATTCCGATTGTTATATTTCCTTTTTTGGCTATTTTTGCCATAACTTGATTAAATCCAGAATTTCTCTGCTTTTGAAAGTCCTTTCTATTTGTTTGATTGATTAGAAGTATATTTATTGCTAGTTTCTCAATTACTTTTCTGTTTAGTTCATCATCTTCTGAAGAATATATAACTGTTTTATCTTCCAATTTTTCTTTTTTAACTTTATCTTTGAGTTTGTTAAAATTTGTTTCTGTTATGAGAATTTGATTTTTTTCCATTTATCCAGAAATAGTTGTACCTATAAATTTCTTTCCATTAAGCAAATTATCTAGTTGATTCATATCTTTTCCAAGAATGTAAGTTGGGATTTTATTTTTCATTATTATTTTCGATGCTTTTTGGTCAAGAACAAAATGCTGTCCTGGCTTAAATTTAATTTTGCTGGCCATTTTATCAAAATCTTCCCATGAAATTTTAAGAATGAATTTGGAGTTTTTGAATTCTTTAGGATTTTTATCATGCAAACCCCTAACATCTGTCAAATTAATAAAGTTGCATGCAAATTCTTTTGCAATTTCTGCCGAGGTTGAATCAGAAGTTTGACGGGGATGGTATTCCAATGCCCCGCAGAAAACAATATCAAATTTTTTAATATAATTTTTAACTTCACTCATTTTGCTTGGAATTCCTCTTTTTTGGTCCTGGTTAAAAAAATAACTCATGAATCTTGCATTTGTTCTTGTTGCGGAAATTCCCGCATAACTCTGGAAGTTTTCATTCATTTTCATTTCGCGGAGCGCAGAAATATACTTCCTTGCAATGCTTCCTCCCCCGCAGACAATAATAAATTTATATTTTTTTGTATTTTTTTGAATAATTTTTTTGAAATCTTTGAGATAATTTACATCAATCTTATCTGGAATTATGAGACTTCCTCCTAAGCTTAGAACCATCACCTTTTTTAACATAGTTGGGATAAGAGAAGGGAGTTTTTATATTTTGAGATTATGGGTTTATTAAATTCTTTTTAATCTCTTGAACAATTGTAGTTATCGCTTCTAGACTAGTCACTCTCGCTGTAATTCCACTTTGACTATCTTTAGTATGTCCAACCATTTTATATATTGGATATTCTGACCCATTTCTCAAATCATCTAAACTATATTTTTTTAATTTTTTTATAAATTCCATATTTAGGAAGTATGTTCCACTTGGAAGTTCTAATATATCTAATTCTGTTGTTATAGTTGCCTTACCATTATTATTCATTACAAATTTATCCCACTCTGCCATTGTTTTATTATTAATATAGTGTTTAAAAGAATTTATGAGCTTTAATTGATATTAAATAGCTTATTTTATTGTAAAAAGCTTATAAGTAGTTACTAGGAAAAAAGGATTATGGATGAAAGGATTTAATATTAAAGCAAGGATTTTTATATTTTTTTGAGAAGATTTATTAATATAATTTTCTTATTTTAGTCATGAAAAGAGGATTGAAAGTTTGGTTTTTATTTGTTGGTTTAATTTTTGTATTTCTGAATATTAATTTTGTTTCTGCTTGGGCTGATAATGGGAGCTTAAATCAAAATGTTAATGGATGCAATCTGCTTAATACGACAAATGCAACTTATACATTAACCCAAAGCATAACTTCAACAGCAACTTGCTTGAATGTTACGGCTGAAAATATTACATTAGATTGTCAAAACAACTTAATAAATTATTCAATAGGAGGAACAGCAAATACTTATGGAATCACAACAAATCAATTTAACACAACTGTAAATAATTGTAATATACTTGATGGAAACTGGACTTCCGTGATTACCTCAAGACATGGAATTTATTTTAACACAAATGATAATTCAACATTGTTTAATAATTCTATAAATGTAAATAATTCTTATGCAATTTATTTATATAGTGGGTCTAATTTCAACAACTTAACATTAAATACAGGAATAAGCAATACAACCCATGCAATTTATTTATCTGACTCTAATTTCAACAACTTAACATTAAATACTGGAATAAGCAATTTACGTCATGGAATCTCTTTAAATCTCGCTTCAAACAACAACTTGATATCAAATACAGGAAAGGGGTTGGGTTGTTCTACTTGTAATACTGATGGGATTTTTCTTTATTTGTCTTCTAATAACAATTTAATAAACAATATAGGAACAAGTAATCAAGATGGAATCATTCTTTATTCCTCTTCTAACAACACCCTAACAAATAATACAGGAACAAGCAACATAAGTGTTGGACTTTATCTTTATATGTCTGCTAATAACACATTAACAAATAATACAGGAACAAGCAACACAAGCGGAATAAGTTATGGAATTCTCCTTTATTTTTCCTCTAACAACACTCTAACAAATAATACTGGAACAAGCAAGGCAAGTCGTGGAATTGCCTTTGATTCTTCTTCTAATAATACTTTAATAAAAGCTACAGCATTGAGTTTAAACACTACAGAGGCTAGCAGGTCTGCAATTTATATAAGGGAATCAAATTATACAAATATTTCAGATTGTATAAATATTTCTGGTATTGCAGGAGATGTTTATATTCATTCAGATGCAGGTTCAGTAGGAAATATCTTCCTTAATTGTTCTTATAATTCAAGTAAAGAATCAGTTAATGGGGTGGCGAATGAATTAATAAGAAAATGGCATTATCAAGCATATGTTAATGACACCTCAGGTGCTGCTATTGAAGGTGCAAATATTTCTGCCTATAATGTTTCAGATGTCTTACAATTTACAAATTTAACTAATTCTTCTGGATTTATACAAAGGCAAGAAATAACTGAATATGTAAATACTGGGGGAACAAAAAGTTATTATTCAAATTATATACTTAATGTAGCAAAGGCAGGATATACTATGGGAACAAAGAGTTACAATTTCACAATTCAGCAAAATAAGTTATACGATTATTTTACATTAGAAGAAGCAACCGGGGCAACACCTCCTCCAAATCTTGGGGGAGGGGGATATCCAACTTTTAGACCAAAAGAAGAAGAATTAAATAAAGGATATCAAAATGTTATGTACAAGAATTGGAGAGTTTCTTTTAAAGTAGAAAATATTTCATACACATTTAAAGTTGAAAATATTACTGAAACAAGTGTGAAAATAAGCATTTCTTCTGAAACGCAGGAAGCAACCCTTTTAATTGGTCAGGAAAAGAAGTTTGAACTTTCAGGGGATAATTATTATGATGTTTTAGTTAAGTTAAATTCAATAGATGCCAGACCTTTTTACAGTTTAAAAGCGAACTTCACAATACAAACAATACATGAAGAAATTTCAGCAGAAAATCAAGCAGGTTCAACAGAAAATGTTAATGAAAATATTGCAAAGGACAAGTTTAAGATAATTTATTATATTCTTGGATTTGTTGTTTTAGTTTTAATTATTAGTGTTATTTTTAGAAGAGTTAAGAGAAAGAAGTAGTCTTATTTAATAGTAAAAAGTTTATTATCTTTAACATCAAAAACATCCAATCTTACTCCAGAATCAAGCCACCCGTGAGCATAATTTAATGCTGCAAAGCAATTTACATAATCATCTTTCTTTTTGAAGTGTTTTGCATCTGAAAGATAGTTCTCAACCATTTCAATTATTTCTTTGGCGTGGGCTTCCTTTCCTTTTATCATGTTCTTCTTGACTTCCTTAAGAGCAGTTTCTGTTAGTTTGAAGTATTTTTCTATTTTTTCTGCAGTTATTTTATTTTCCATTTTTATTTTTAGTATCTTTTGTTTTTAAATTATTATATCGTAATCTTTAAATATCTCCCTTTGTTTATCTTTTCCATGAAAAAAGGGATGAAAAAAACATTCATTTACTTTGCAGTTTTTATGGGGGTTTTAATGCTCTCAGGAGTTTTTGCAGAGTCAGTTGGGTTATCAGATGATGTCAAAGCGATAATTGATAATATTATAGATAAACAGGGAATAAATGAAGAGGATATTCAATCTATAGAAGAAGTTAGTTTTGACAATCTTCCCCCTCAAATTGATTTGAAAAATATAGATACCACAAATCTTGTAATATATGAAGTTGATTATGGCGGAGAGAAGCCTGTTTTTGTTTTGACTGCTTCAAGTGAAACCCTTAAAGCTACTGTTCCTCCAGCCCCAATATACAAGATGCTTCTAAACTTTGGTTTAACAGGGGAAATTGATAAATCCACTTTCCTTGAAACTGCAAATGGTGTTGAAGGAAGTCTTAAAAAAGGATATGTGATGATGAGAGAAGGAAGCATAACAGGACTTTCAACAAATCTGGAGATTGTAAGTGGAGAAGGAAGTGTTGAAGTGATAGTTTATATAAATGGGGAAGTAGCAGGATTCAGAAATACTATGGCAGGAGATTCTACAGGGGTTAAGAAAGATTATGACACCCAATCTATAGGGGTTGTTAATTTTGAAAAAGGAGATGTTATTTCCGCTTATGTAAAGATAGAAGGAAATATGGTCCTTAAGGATGCGATTAATTTAATTGAGATTTCTACAGAGTAATTTTTGAAAGCCTTAAAATAATATCTTTATTTCAGTTAGTTAGTTGCAAAAAACTTTAAATAACACCATTAACTTAATTAGTTACTTACAAAAAATGGTATATAAAAAATATATTCAAAAAAACGGAAAGCTTTATGGCCCGTACATTTATCATAGTAAGAGGGTTGGTGGAAAAGTAATTTCAGAGTATTATGGAACCAAGGAAAAAAATTTTAATTATAAAACATTCTTATTTATTTTTGCTGGAATTGTTTTGCTGGCAGCCTTAATATTCTTTTTCATTTTCTCAACCCATAGAATTACAGGAAATGTAGTTTTAGGATTGGATGCTTCTTATGAGGAAGGAAAACCTCTTGATGGGGTTTTGAAGTTTTCCCTTAAGGAAGGAGAACTTATACCAGAATCTTCAAAGATTGTTTTTGAAAATTCAGGGAAAACTTATGAATTTGTTCTCAGTGATATTTTTGATGAAGAAGTATCTGAAGGAAATTATTATGTTTATGGTAAAGAAATTCAAGGAAATGGATTGGGTTATGGAATTGAAGGAGAAAATGTGATTTATCCTGAAGTTGAATTTATTCTTCAAGTTTATAGTGAATCAAATGCAGGAGGAGAAACAATTCCTGAGGAAGCTTCCCAAGTTTTTCCAGAAGTTTCTGAAACTATTCCTGAA
>CAZOAN010000018.1:0-1950 GCA_964577855.1 Candidatus Woesearchaeota archaeon
TGGCTTATAAAAAATTTGAAAAAAGACAGTGTTCTGAAGAAGAAAAAATAAGATTAACAAGAGATTTACTTAGAAAAGTTTATTCTGCATTTACAAGTGGAAAATTATTGAGCATTAAGGACAAAAGTGAAGAATGGTTTTTGAGAAAACATTTGTCCACACGTGAAAGATTAGATTATTATCCTGAACTTTATAAAAAACTATTTGGCTCTTTGAAGGAATTTTCCTTGATAGACCTTGGTTCTGGAATAAATGGGTTTAGTTATAAATTTTTTCCAAAAAATACAAAAGTAAATTATCTTGCTGTTGAAGCTATTGGGCAATTTGTTGAATTGATGAATTTTTATTTTAAAAAGAACAATCTCAATGCAAAAGCAATTCATGAAAGCTTATTTAATCTCAAGAAAATAAAAGCGTTGGTTCAAGATTGTGAGAAACCAAGAATAGTTTTTCTTTTTAAAGTTATTGACTCTTTAGAGATGATTGAAAGGGATTATTCCAAGAGGCTTTTAGAAGAGATTACCCCTCTTTGCAAGGAGGTTGTGATAAGCTTTGCCACTAAAAGCATGATTCGGCAAGATAAATTTAGGGCAAATAGGAAATGGATAATTGACTTTCTTAAAGAAAATTTTGAATTACTTGGGGATTTTAATCTTGGAAATGAAAGATATGTTATATTTAAAAATAAAGTTTAAATTTAAATAGTTTATTTTTATTTTATTCTTATGAAACCTTCATTTTATAGAAAGGTCTTGAAAAATGGTATGACCCTTATTTTAGAAAAGAGGAATTTGCCTGTTGTAAGTGTTGCTTTTGCAGTTCGCAATGGAGGAGTAAATGAAAAGGAAGAAGAAAAGGGGATTTCTCATTTCATAGAGCACATGTTATATAAAGGAACTTCTAAAAGAAGTGCTAAAAAAATTGCAGAAGATATAGAAAAAAGAGGGGGAGACTTAAATGGATTTACTTCAGAGGAGATTACTGCTTATTGGTGCAAGATGCCAAGCAAGTATTTGGATGTTGCTTTAGATGTTTTGGGAGATATGATAAAAAATCCTAAATTTGATAAAAAAGAATTGGAAAAAGAAAGAAAAGTTATTTTTGAAGAGATTAAAATGTATCACGATAATCCCCGCATGCACTCTTTAGACGAAATACAAAAATTATTGTACAATGGGCCTATGAAAATAAATCTTGCTGGAACTTTTAAGACTATGGATTCTATTACAAGAGACAAAATTTTGAATAAATTCAAGCAAGTTTATACTCCAAACAACATGATTTTGTGTGTTGTGGGGGATGCTGATTTTGATTATTTAATTAAATTTGCGGAAAAGAATTTTGGCAATGAAAAAGGAAAAATATTTCTTGAAAAATTTGGACTTGAAAATGAAACAAAAATTGAAAAAAGGGAGGGAATAGATCAAGCAAACCTCATATTTGCATATCATGTTCCTCTTGCAGGAGATGAAAGAAGCTATGCAGCAGTTGTTTTAAATTCATTAATGGCAGGGGGGATGTCTTCAAGATTATTTGCTGAGATAAGAGAGAAAAGAAATCTAGCTTATTCTGTAAAAGGAGAATCAAATATAAACAAGAATTTTGCATACAATCTAATTTATGTTGGGACAATGAAAGAAAATATTGAAAAGATAAAAGGATTGATTTTGGAGGAGTTTGAAAAAGTTGTAAATTCTTTTGAAGAGAAAGAATTAAATCAAATTAAAGAGCAGCTTGTAGGAAATTATCAAATTTCAATGGAAGATTCTCAACAACAAATGATTAATTTGTTGAGCTATGAATTACATGGAAACGCAAAAGAATTTTACAATTTTGAGAAGGATGTACTTAAAGTAAAATTGGAAGAGGTTAAGAAGTTAGCCTTGGATGCAAAAAAGAATTATAGCTTTTTTGCATTGGTTCCCAAAGAATAATCTTAAAAACTCTTTA
>CAZOAN010000018.1:2050-10682 GCA_964577855.1 Candidatus Woesearchaeota archaeon
AATAATCTTAAAAACTCTTTATCTTGTCTAAAATTATGTTTATTGTAAAAGTTCCTGGAATAAACGGTTTAGGAAAAACTCTTGGATGTGAGAAAGCAGGAAATGAAATTCTAAAAAATTTTAAAGAAGAGATTTATTCAAATGAATTAGGAAAGGAAGTTGATATAGATAAAATGGAATTAGAAGAGATTCATTTGGACAATTCAAATCTTGAACTAACTAATAAGCTTATTTATAAAAATGCTTTTGAACTATTTGAATCAAAAGAAAAAACTATTTTTTTGGGGGGAGACCATTCTATAAGCTATTCTATTGGGGAAGCTTTTTTGAATTATTGTGAGAATCAAGGTAAGGAACCTTGCTTGATTGTTTTTGATGCGCATCCGGATTGTATGCCAATTACAAAAGGAAGTGAAAAATACCCCAATCATGAAGAATGGTTAAGGGGTTTAATTGAAAAAGGATTTCCTACAAGGAATATCCTCTTGGTTGGGATTAGAAATTCAGATGTGGAAGAAATTGAATTTTTGAAAGAGAATAATGTTAGGATAATTAATATGAACCCACTTTTAGAAAATTTGGAAGAAATGTGCGAAATTATAATGGAATTTTCAAATAAAAAAGAATTATACCTTTCTTTAGATATAGATGTGGTCGATCCTGCTTTTGCAATGGGAACGGGATATAAAGAGCCAGGGGGATTAACAAGCAGGGAATTTATTTATCTTGTTCAAAGATTAAATAAAATAAAAAATTTGAGGGCAGTAGACTTAGTTGAAATAAATCCTGATAAAGATACAAATAATCTGACTGTTAAATTAGGTGCAAAAATATTGGCTGAGCTTTTTTGAATTAATATTTTCTTTCTATTATTTCTTTTATGTTGCTTGCTTGTATACCCAAAATTTCTTTTAAATCATCTGTGGAGGAGAGAATTATATTTTGTATGTTTCCAAATTTTTTAAGAAGCTTTTTGGCTTTTTTAGGTCCGACTCCAGGAAAACTTTCAATTATGAATTGAAGCTGCTCTCTTTTGTTCAGAGTTTTCTTTTTTGCATTTAGATTGATTTCCTTTTCTTTCTTTTTTGAAAGAACATTTATGAATTTTGCAGTATCTTCTGAATTCTTTGAAAAGACGATTGGAATTTTATGCTTAAGGAGAATTGAAAGAAGAAATCCCCTTACAGCATTTGAATTTATGTTTTTATTATCTTCGCTGTAAAGTTCTTGTTCTGAAATACCTTCTATTATTAATAATTTATTTTCATATTGTTTTAATTCTTCAATTTGATTTAACAATCTGTGGTTAATCATCGAGATTAGAAAGTCTTGAATTGTTTTTCTTTCTATGATTATATCTTTAACAATATAATCCCCTATTTTTAATTCTCTGAATTCAATTGGGAAACCCTGTTTTACAAGGTGAGAAGCGACAAGAGAATTTTTCTCCCTATAATCTATAATTATATTTTCTTTAGGTTCCTCTTTTACTATACTTGACTTTTTCTTTGAAAAGATATCTAACAATATCGGAGATTTTGTGGTTTTCATTCTAATTTTTTTTGAGTTTCAATTTTGTTTTCTTTTGCCATGTCCTCTTTTATACTTTCTATTGCAATTTTCATTTTTTTTTCACGAGATTTTGAAACATAAAAAAATGCTTCGTCACGGGTTTTTTTTGTTATAAGCATTATCAGTTTACCTTTCATCAATCTCGCTGTTCTTCCTGCACGTTGTATTGCACGTATAGCAGAAGGAACAGGTTCATAAAAAACAACTATATTTACTTCCGGAATATCAAGCCCTTCTTCAGCTATGCAAGTTGCACATAAAATATCAATTTTTCCCTCTGAAAATTCTTCTATTATCTTCTTTTGTTCTTTTTGATTTAATCCTCCCCCCTCTTTTTTTGCCTGTCCTATAAATATTTTAGATTTTATTCCTTTAATTTCATTTATTTTTTTTGAGATGTTTAATGCAGTTTCTCTAAATTGGGTAAAGACAATCATCTTCATTTTTTTGTTTTTTTGTTTTTCATCAACTATAATTTCAATCAATTTTTGTATTTTGGGATGTTCTTTTTTTTTGGACAAAAGTTCGTTGGATTGCATAAAGACAAAATTAAATTCTGGTTTTGAAACCAATTTGACAACTCCTTTGCTTTGTTTTTTTGATGCTTGTTCAAATAAACTTTTCATATATTTATTGAACCCTTCAAGAGTTTGGGTTTCAAGAAGCTCAAGTGCATGTTGCAATTTTATTGCCTGTGCACAAGCACTTGCTCCCAACATATAATTAAAATTTTTATAATTTCTCGTTATTGTAGCAGATATTTTCTTTTGAAGATTAATTAATTCTGTTTTTGATGCAGAACCAAATAAGACCCTCCTCGTTCTTAATTCAACTACGTATTGTTCGAACAAATTGAGCAAAACCTTTCTCATCTCTTCAAATTCTGGGGGAAAATCTAGCATTATTTTTTCAAATTCCAGTTCATGCAGATATTCTTTAACTCCAGAACTATCCCTCCCTCTTAGTTCAACTTCTTCTATAAAAAGATTTTTACATATGTCTTTTATTTTTGATTTTTCGCTTCCAGGAGAGGCAGTTAATCCAATTATTCTTGGATGAATAGCTTGTTTTTTATATTCTTGTGCGATATAATTGTAATCATAATTCTTTATACACCTATGAGCTTCATCTTCTATAAGGAGACAAACCTCTTTTAAATTGTACATTCTTTTTCTTAAATCATTTGCGATACATTGGGGGGTTGAAAATATTATATCTGCTGTTTGCCATATCTTCTTTCTGTTGCCCGAATTAACAATTCCTGTAAAGAGTTGCATTTCACCAAAGAGTTCTGGAAGGTGTTTTTTAAAATATTTTAAATGTTGTTCTGCTAGTGGTTTTGTTGGAGCAAGAAAAAGAGTTTTTTCCCCTGGGAAAGCCTTCATTCTTTCTATTGTTAGCATAAGCGCAACAAGGGTTTTTCCAAGTCCAGTTGGAAGAACGATAAGACAATTTTTTTCAATGCATGTTTTAAGAATTTCATTTTGATATCCTCTTGGTTCAATATTATTTAAAAACTCCATTGTTGTAAAAAATAAAAGGAGTTTATATTGATTTTTGTTAGATTGGAATGAAATTTTATTAGTTATTGCAACAGCAGATTTATAGTATAATTGTAGTCAGAACAAATATCAGTTGAGAATTAGGGTTATCTTCGAGATAATTAAGATTATGTTAGTGACAAATTATGCAAGGATTATACCAAAAGAAAGGTTCCTAATAAACCAATCAAAGTTACAACTGCTAGAAAACTCCATAAAACAAGATTTCCAAAGAAAATTTTGTTTCCATCTAAATCAGAGATAGGAAGCATATTAAAAAATACAAACCATATATTCAATTTTGCAAAAAGAGTTCCAAAATCTCCTCCTATAAAATAAAATAAAACCGCAAGGAGCAGATTTGCAAATATTCCTGCTGCGGCAATCTTTCCTATATGTTCTTCAGTCATTTCAGAAAAAGAATAAATTCCGTGCCTTTTTGCAGCACGATAAGCCTTTGCCTTAACATCAAAAACGAGAGAAGCCATCCATACGAATCCGTTTAGAGGGAAAAAGAATATCTTTGAGATTAATGGGGCAAAAGCCCCCATAGGAAAAGCCCTTTTCCAATACTGGCCTGTCCTAAATCCAAACCTTTTAATTTCCCATATTTTTATTTCTATTTCTGATTCAAGAAGATAAGCTGCAATTTTCTTTATAAAAACATTCACCAAAATCAAAATGAAAACTCCGAGAAGAACGAGCAAAAATAAATTTAAATCTTTTGCAAGAGTTATGGAGAATGCAGTTATTATTGAAACAATAACCAAAAAAGCTATTTCTTTTTTATTTATCATGATTTGTAAAGGATATATTTTTTTATAAATCTTATGATATCCTGTCTTATACAAAATATTCTATAGATTATGGAAAAGTATTTAAATAAACTATTGTAATTTCTATTATGAAAATCAAAAAGATTTCAGAGGTTTTAGGCAAAAGAGTATTTACTGATTCAGGAGAGTTCTTTGGGGAAGTTGAGGAAGCTAACCTGTTTGAAAATAAAATTGATGGCTGGAGAATAAGGGTTGGTGGAAATGTTCTCTCTTTGATGGGGGGTGCAAGAGGGGTTATAATCCCTCACCAATTTGTTAAATCTATCAGTGATGTTTTCATAATAAGTAAATCAGCTTTACCAAGCCAGGAAGCAGGGTTTGAGGAAGTTTCTGACTAATAGAAGGGAGTAAAAAGAGGTAATGGCAGGATTAACTTTTTTACAGAGTCCAGTTTTAACTAAATTTGTATATCCTTTTCTTTTGATTTTTTTTATAGTATTTGCTATTCTTGAAAAAACAAAGATTTTTGGAGAGGAAAGGAAGCAGATTAATGCTTTAATTTCCTTTGTAATTGGATTTATTTTTGTGAGTGCAGTTTTCCCAAAAGAGATGGTTGGTAATCTCATATTATTCCTTACAATTGCAATAGTAATTGTTTTTGTAATTTTGCTTCTCTGGGGATTTGTAATGGGAGAAGAAGGATTAAAAATATCCGGTGCTCCTAAAGGATTAAAAATAGCAATAGGAATTGTAATTGTTTTGGCTGTTGTAGTTGCAGTGCTTTGGGCTGCTGGAATTGATGCCGGGAGTTTTTTAGGCACATTATTTAATTCTTCATGGAGTGATTCTTTGTGGACAAATGTCTTGTTTATATTGGTTGTTGCTATTGCATTAGCAGTTGTTTTGAGAACTGGAAAACCTAAATAATTCGAAACATATTTAAACAATATTAAATAATTTATATAATGATGAACAGTGGAATAATTTTGGCTTCTTATGGTTCTTTTGGTGGAGGGGCTCTTGGAGATTTGTTTGCGCAATGGGAAGCAGCTGGAATTTTTATGTATGCTTTGCCTTTTCTTTTAATATTTGCATTAGTTTTTGGATTGCTTATGAAGTTGAATATATTTGCATCGAAGGATAGTCCTAACAAAGGAATTAATGTTATGATTGCATTGGCAGTTGCATTTATGTCTTTGCAATTTGATATGGTTTCAATGTTTTTTTCTGAAATATTTCCAAGATTTGGTATTGCACTTTCTATAATTTTAGTAATTCTTATACTGGGTGGATTATTTATGCCTACAAATAGAGAGAATAATTGGTTTATGGTTGCATTAGCGATTGTAGTTTTCATAATAATAGGAACAGTAATATACAATTCTCTTGATGTATTTGGATGGGGAATCGGGGGTCCGGGATTGTCTTATTTCTGGAATAGATACGGAGCCCTGATAATTTTTGCAGTAATAATTATTGCAATTATTGCCATGACTACTGCAAAGAAGGATAAGGGTAGACCAAGAATGAGCAATATTCTTTCAAGAGCATTGGGTGAAGAAGATTAAATATTTTTTAGTGTGACATATTAATTATATTTTTTGAGGAAGGAAATAATAGTTATCTCTAATAGATTATATTTACATTATACTTATAGTGATTTAGAATAATTATATTAAGATTAAATCAAGCCAATTAATTTTTTTAATAATTACACTCTCTTTTATTTAGAAGCCTTTTTTTTTGTATGGTGTGGATGTGCTTCATGACTTTTTTCATGATGCGGGTGTTGGCTGTGTTCATGAACTTGTGGAACCATTTTTTCAAAAGATTCCTGCATCATTCCCATTTCATTTTTTATAGAATCAATATTTTTCCCATAAGAGCCAATCTTTTCTAATATAGCAGCCTGAAGTTTGTCAATTATTCCCTCTATTTTTTTTATTCTTTCATGATCATTGCTTATTCTTGTTTCAGCAAGTGTTGCAAATTCATTGAGGGATCCTATTTGTTTTTGTTCTTTTTTTATTTTTTCTAAAAAAACCTGTTCGGCTATTTCAATAAGTGTGTTTGTATCATAATTTCCTCCTCCTGATTCTTCATATCCTTCTTGAGGAGAATATTCTTCTTGGCTGTAATCTCCGTACCTAGGAGCTTCAAGTTCTTCATTAGGTTGTGGCGCATAAAATTCTCCAGAATCATGTTCTATTTCCTGGGTTTTCGGGGTGTATAAAGATCCCCTTTGTGTTTTTTCATATTTTGAACTGCTATTCATTATGGAAGGTTCCATTCCTTCCTGGCCTAAAGATTCAGCAGATACGGCCTGTTTTATTTTCATCTGATTAAATGCCTCTTCAATTGATTTTGGTGTAACTCCTCTTTCCTGCAATCTATTTATAATTTCTTTTTCTTCTATTCCCTGATTTCTCATATTATTTATTTCATCTAAAATTCCCATTTTTATTATAGTTTTTAATTGTTTTTTAATTTTTCTAAATCTCTTTTTGTGACAAATTCCAAAGGTTGAAACATCTTTGCTTGTTTTGAGAGTATTTCTAAATCTTCTTTTCTTGCAAATTTTGAAAATTCTCCAGAAGCTGTTTCAAAAAAAGATTTAAGCCTTTCTATATCTCTTTTGATAAGTTCAATATCTTTTTTTATATCTAAAAAAGTAACATGCATATCTCCTTTCATTTCAATTAAGTTTTGTCCAATAAGAAGTATTCTGTCTTTTATTATCCTCTGTTTTTCTTCCAAATCCCTAACTTTTGTACTTGTTTCTGTAAAATATTGGTTTTCATAATCCATTTCCGTCATAGAGCATAAATGCAAAGCTAGTTTAAATTTGTTTGGATTATACAAAATATTTTAAACTATAAACCATTTTTTTTTACATGCAATTTGAAAAAGAAGAGGTTTTGTATTCTTATGAATTGAAAAGAGAAGGGGGAGAAGATGTTATTTATATAAATTATATGGGGGCTCCTTATGTTCCAAGCTTGTCTGAATATTCAGAGGTTATGGAAAGGACAATTGATGCTTTAATTGAAAATCCTAATGTTTCAAGAATAGTTTTCGTACAGCAAAAAAATTATAATTATGATTTTAAGGAAACAAATTATCTTCTTGAAATAGCCCAAATTTATGTTTACCTCCTCAAGCAGGAAAGAATTCTTAGCCAGGAAAAACTTATAACATCAAATGCAGAATTCTTTTCAAAACGATATAATGAAGTTTTTTCGTTTTTATACCTTCTTAAAAAAGACCCTTTTGCTGCATATTTTCAACTCAGAAAAATTATTCTTGAAGGAAAAGTTAGTTTAGACAGGCTGGGAGCAGTTTTTAAATCAGACCAGAAAAATTATTTATCCCTTCTTGAAAGAGTTTTAGATATCTTTTCAAAGACAAAACTTATTCAGGATTTTCAGCAATATTTGCCTGAATATAAAAGAGGGAATAGGGAGATTTATAACAGATTTTTTAGACCAGATGTAATAGCTAATTTTACTTTTACCCGTCTTATTTCAGATTTGCCTGCAGATGCAGAAATAATTTCCCAATATAAGATTTCAAATGGGGAACATGACGAATCTTGGGTTACAATAATGAAAAGAAAAGATGAGTCAAAATTAATTTATCATCTCGTTCCTCCTGAAAACACTTTAAGTGAAGACCAAGGTGCTCTTTTAAATATGGCGAGAGGAGTTTTAATAGAGCATCAGCCAAAAGCAGAAGAATTTACAGACACGGAAAGAATAAGGCAAGTTTTTATGAATATCTCAAGAGATTTAATAAGGGATTTGGCTCAAAGCAAGGGAGTGAAACTGGATTATTCTTCCCTCAATAAACTCGCTGCAATTTTAGTGAGGCACACTATAGGTTTTGGGCTTATAGAGGTTCTTCTTCAGGATAAGAATCTTCAGGATATTTCTTTGAATGCTCCTATTCCTCAAATTCCTATTTTTGTAAGGCACCAGGAATATGATGAATGCTCAACAAATATACTTCCAAGCCAGGAAGATGCTGATTCATGGGCTGCAAAATTCAGGATGATTTCAGGAAGGCCTTTGGATGAGGCAAACCCTATTTTAGATACTCAATTGGAAATAGGAAACTTAAGAGCAAGAATTTCAATTATTCAGCAACCTTTATCTTGTGATGGACTTGCTTATTCTATAAGAAGACACAGAGAAAGTCCCTGGACTCTTCCTCTTTTTGTTAATAATAAAATGCTTAATCCTTTTGCAGCAGGATTGTTAAGTTTTTTAATTGATGGAGCAAGAACTCTTTTAGTTGCCGGGACAAGAAGTTCAGGTAAAACTTCTCTTCTTGGAAGCCTTATGCTTGAAATTGTTCCTAAACACAGGATAATTGTTATTGAGGATTCTTTGGAATTACCAGTAGAATCTTTGAGAAAATTAAATTATGATATTTTAAGGATGAAAGTTCGTTCAGCTCTTTTAAAAACGACCACAGAAGTTTCTGCTGACGATGGGATAAGAACTAGTTTAAGATTAGGTGATAGTTGCCTTATAATTGGTGAAGTAAGGAGTGTAGAAGCTAAGGCTCTTTATGAAGCTATGAGGGTGGGTGCCTTGGCAAATGTTGTTGCTGGAACAATTCACGGAGCTTCTCCATATGGTGTTTTTGACAGGGTTGTTAATGATTTGGGAGTTCCTGTTACTAGTTTCAAGGCCACAGATTCGATAATTATTTGTAATCCAATAAAATCTCCAGATGGGT
>CAZOAN010000019.1:0-6134 GCA_964577855.1 Candidatus Woesearchaeota archaeon
TTCCACAGTAAAGTCTTCCTTTAGAATTCATTAAAAATACTCCTGGACCGCATCTTGGGCAGAACTTTAAAGTTCTTGTAATTTTGTCTCCATCTATTTTATATTTTGAATATTTCTTGCTTGTTGGCTTATTTTTGTGGGGTTTCTTTCCTTTTTTTATAATTTTCTTTACCATTTTAATTATTCTGTTTTCTCCTTTTCTGCTTCAACATTCTTTGCTTCTTCAGCTTTAATTTTTTCTTCTGCCTTAACTTTCTTAGCTTCTTCAAATTCTTTTTTTTCATTTCCCACTTCTTTTTTTGTTTTTCTTTCTATTTTATTTCTGTCTTCTTTTGATTTGTAAATATTTGCTTTAATTTTAAATTCATTTGAACCAAATTCCCCATAAATTCCTTTTATTTTTATTCCTTCTTCAGGAACAGAAAGTTTTTTTGAGAGAAATGTTATCACTTCCTTATTGCTTGGAGAAGTTTCTGATATTATTTTTGCGTGCAATTCTTTCCTGTCGAAAACAAGATTTTTAGTCTCATGAATGTCTTTTATCTCCATTCTAGCGTGTTTTTATAGCAAAATTTCCTCCTTGTTTTAAAGATAATTTTTTTGCAACTTCAGATTTTTCAGGATTTAATATAACTGCTCTTCCTTTGAAGGATTCTGTAAGTTCTTTTGAACCACAGTTTGTACATTTATCTCCCATTTCAACAATTGTATTGCATAGTTTGCAAGCTTTTGGTTTTGCCATTTTAATTTTTTTCTCCTTCTTTCTTAAACATTATCTCATAATTTGTTACATTATAGTTTAATTCAAAATTATAATTTTTGTTATTTCTCTTTAAATAGTCAGTCAAAGTTTCTGCTGAATGCGTATTTATCTTTGAATCTAAATTAAGAATCCCCTCACTATTGTTTAAAAGAGTTTCTTCTATAAAAGAAAAAGTTTCTTGAAAATCTTTATTCACGTCATTAATTTGAAATTTTAATACTCGTTTTTTTGCTAATGTATCAACTAAATTCATTTTTTCTTTCCTTGTTTTTTGTCTTTAGTTTTTTTATCGCCCTTTGCTTCAGATTTAGCTATTCTTTCTGCTTTTTCTGCTTCTTTTTCTTTCTTCAAATCATCTTCTTTTATCCATTCAAGTTTTCCCAATCCAGGTTGTCTCATTGTCAATCCTATCTTTGGCTCTTCTCCTTTGTGTGATATAGCAACAATTCTCGCTATACACATATCTCCTTGTTTTATATTTCTCTTTGAAATTTTCCCAGATAGAAGATTAGTTTTACTAAAGCTCACAAAATCATCCATTGTCTGACTTATATGAATCATTCCTCTCATAACCCCCATATCCATAAATGCCCCAAATTTAGTTATTTCTGCTATTTCTCCATATACTAATTCCTGCAATTCAGGTTTCCAGGCAAGAAGTTTGAATTTTGAATTGTAATATGTTGCGCCGTCTCCTGGAATTATTACTCCCTCTCCAACTTCAAGAACGTCTATAACTACAACAGATCTCCCGAGCTCCCTGTTATAATGATTAGAATAAATCTCCCTGAGCTGTTTATCAACAGCTTCCACAGTAGGAAGTCCGAATAATTTCGGCTCAACTCTTACATAATCTTCAACTTCAGTTAGATAAAACATTTTATATGAAAATTAGAGTAAAAATTGGTTTAAAAAGCTTGTGTCAAGGTTTTTAGCTAAAAACATCGAAGAGGTTTCTCGTCTTTAAAGGTTTTTCTTAGGTATTTCTTAATAATCAAATAATTTCTAACTTCTTCCTGCCTCTTATAATCATTTTTTTGTTTTTAATTTTTGTTTTTAATCCCTTGTCAAGTGTAGCAATTATTACACTTGGATTTTCTTTTGCATATCTTATTATTGAATTATCTACATTTTTTCCTGAAAGAAAAATCCTCTTGAATTTTCCTTTCTCTTTTCTGAGAAGTTTGAGTGCTGATTCTTTCTTGAGTTTTTCAAGTTCTTTTATTACCTCTTTAGGTATAATTATATGCATTCCCATTAGATAAATGTCTTCAAAAAAGTCAATTTTTTGCCTTATACAAGTTAAAATGAAATTTGTGTCTAAGAGTATTTGTTTCATGCATTTTGAAGGATATTAAGCTTTAAATAATCTTTTTTCTTTTGTATTTTATGAAGGAAGAGGCAAACATTTTAAGAATTTTAAGAGAAACAAGGATAGCAATTGAGAATAATGATTCTTTTAAGATTAAAAACCTAAGCAACCAGACAATTAATACTTCTTCTCTCACCCAGGACTCTGATAATATTGCTGTTGCAGTTATAGTTTATTCATTGAGCAAGATAATTGAAAGGCAGGATTACAGACAACTTCCAGGATGGGATTTATTTTATAAAAAAATAATTTTATTTTTGGAAAAATCTATAAAAGATATTGAAAAGAAAGAATATGAAAAATTCAGAGAAGATTTCAAAACTATAAGGGGTTCTATAGATAATTTGTCAGGAAAATTAAAAAAATATATAAAAGAGGTTTTAAGGACTGCTGAAATAAACAAGGCTTCAAGAATTTATGAGCACGGAATTTCAATGGAGCAAACAGCAAATCTCCTTGGAATAACTTTGTATGAGCTTGCAGATTATGTTGGAAGAACAGGAATTTCAGATGTTCCTGAAAATAAAACAATGAACACAAAAGAACGAATTAAACTTGCCATGGAAATATTTGAATGATTTTTGATATTTATTCTGTTCTTGGCTGGATTGGAATTATTTTTATTATGCTGGCATATATCTTGCTATCAACTAAAAAATTGAAGGTAGATTATGTAATTTATCACTTGCTTAATTTTCTCGGAGCAGCAGGTTTGATTATAAGCACTTTTATAACTGAATCCTGGCCGGCACTGACTTTGAGTTTAATTTTTGCGGGAATTTCAATGATTTACATAATCAAAATACTTTCTATTAAACCTGCTTATAAGGAGTTAAGATCAGAATGAAAAAAAGATGAAAGAATATACAAAAAAGGTAATAATTTTCGACGCCGGAGCATTAATAAGTTTGTCATTGAATGGTTTGCTGGATGAATTGCAAAAGCTTAAAAAAATTTTTAATGGAAATTTTTTAATCACAGAACAGGTTAAATCCGAAGTTATTGACAAACCTCTTAAAATAAAGTATTTCGAACTTGAGGCTTTAAAAGTTCAACAACTTCTTGAAGACAAAGTATTGGAAATGGCAGACTCTTATGGAATTAATAATTCTTTAATAAGTAATAGAACAAAAGAAATAATGAACATAGCCAATGGACTTTTCATAAGTTCAAAGAATAAAATAAACATAATGCAGTTGGGAGAGGCATCCTGTCTTGCATTAAGCAAAATTCTTCACGAAAAAGGAATAGAAAATGTTATTGTTATTGACGAAAGAACAACAAGGATGCTTGTTGAAAAGCCTGAAAATCTTAAAGATTTGCTTGAAAGAAAACTTCATGCCAAAATGATTCTCGTAAAAAAAGATTTTTCACATTTTAAGGGATTTAAAATAATTCGTTCTGCTGAATTAATGTATGTTGCATGGAAGAAAAACTTAATTAATTTAAAAAAAGGAGATGTTCTTGATGCTGTTCTTTATGCCCTTAAATTCAAAGGGTGTTCAATTTCAGATGAGGAAATTGATGAGATAAAACGAATAAAGTGAGATTTAATAATTCTATTAGAAAACAATAAAAACCCTTGAAATTTTGAATTGTTGAGGGTGCGTAGGCTAGTGGTAAACTGGACGGCTCCAGCCCGTCATTCGGGGGTTCAATTCCCTCCGCGCCCATGGTAATTTATGAAATAAATTGACATTGACGAAAATCTCTGATTTTCAGTCTTATTTCAGTTTTTCAAAACATTTATAAATACCTATGAAATCTATTTCATATGAACAATTCAACATACCACGTGTTTTTTACAAATCTGGCAAATCCGCTTAAAATAGAGATTATATCTGCATTGAAAAAGAAAGAAAGCTCTGTTGGAGAATTATCTGAAAAATTGAAAGTAGAACAAAGCAAAGTTTCTCATGCTTTAGCTTTATTAAAAAGATGCAAGATAGTCAACGTAGAACAAGATGGGAAAAAGAGAATTTATTCCTTGAATAAGGAGACAATAATTCCAATGCTTAAATTGATTGATAAACATTCAAAAGAAAACTGTGCGTGCGATTCATGTTTGGCAAAAAATTGTGGGAGGAGAAAATGAAGCCAGATGAACAAGAAGCGAGAAATAAATATAATCTTATAGCAGAATATTATCATAATTTTCGAACTAAAAAATGTCCAGAAGGACATTTTTACAATGAAATGCTTGAGATGCCAGCAACTCTTGAACTTTTAGGAAATGTCAAGGGTAAAAAAATTTTAGATTTTGGTTGTGGGACGGGGATTCTTACAAAAATTCTAAAAAATAAAGGAGCAAAAATTAAAGGATTTGATATAAGCCCAAAGATGTTAAGTATTGCAAAATTAGAAAATCCCAATTTAGATTTAAGACTGGGATCAGGATACAATATCCCATTTAATGAAAAATTTGATATTGTAGTTGCTTCTTTAGTTCTTAGCCATATTGATAATTGGAAGAAAATCTTCAAGCAAGTTAAAAAGATTTTAAAGAAAAAAGGTTATTTTATTTTTTCAATAGAAAATCCTGTTGTAGATATGACTATAAAAGCAAATAATAAAAATCCTCTTATTAGAAAGTTTCAAGATTATTTTAAAGAAAGAAAAATATATAGTAGTTGGAGAAATATATTATATAAAAAAGAAGTTAAACGTATAAGAATGCCAAAATTTCATAAAACATATGAAACAATAATAAAAACAATAATAGAAAATAATTTTGATATTATAGACTATAAAGACACATTCCCTTTAAAAAAATCAAAAAAACTTTTTCCAAAAGAATATAATTTTGCTGTTAATACACCTTATTTTTGTGTATGGAAGGTAAAGAAAAAATGACAAAAGAAATATATTTTGATAATGCAGCAACAACAAAAGTTGATGAAAAAGTTGTAAAAGAAATGCTTCCTTATTTTAATGAAAATTATGGCAATGCTTCTTCACAACACGATGTAGGCATAAAAGTAAGGGAATCTCTTGAAAGAAGTAGAAAGATTATTGCAAAATCAATAAAAGCGAATCCTAGTGAGATAATCTTTACTTCTGGAGGAACAGAATCAAATAATCTCACACTTAAAGGATTGTTTTTTGCAAATTACCCTAAGAAAAATCACATAATCACAACAAAGATAGAGCATGACTCAATACTTCAAACATGCAAATGGCTTGAGAGTAAAGGTGTGCGAGTAACTTATTTGAACGCGGACAAGGAGGGTTTTATTAATTTAGAGGAATTAAAGAAGGAAATAAATAATAAAACATTTTTAGTTTCAATAATTCATGGAAATAATGAAATAGGAACCTTGCAGGACATAGAAAGTATTGGGAAGATTTGCAGAGCAAGAAAAGTTTTATTCCATACTGATGCCTGCCAAAGTTTTACAAAAGTGTTAATTGATGTTAAAAAGCAGAATATAGATTTGGCTACATTAAATTCCCATAAAATTCACGGTCCAAAAGGAGTTGGAACACTTTACATTAAAGAAGGAATTAAAATTGTTCCTTTATTTCATGGGGGGGGACATGAAAATAAACTTAGAAGTGGGACTGAAAATGTAGCAGGAATTGTAGGATTCGCAAAAGCAGTTGAAATTTCAAGTGATAAAGATGTAAAAAGAATGGAAAAATTAAGGGATAAATTAATTGATGGACTATTAAAAATTGAAAAAGTTAATTTAAATGGTTCAAGAGAAAAAAGGTTGTGCAACAATATTAATGTTTCTTTTAATAATATTGAAGGAGAGGCAATAGGAGGATATTTGGAGAATGAAAAAATTTACACTTCAACAGGAAGCGCATGCATGTCAAATACTCTTGAGACAAGTCATGTTTTGAAAGCATTAGGTTTGACACCTTTGCAATCCAACAGCTCACTAAGAATATCAATCAGCAAATACACAACTGAAGAAGAAGTAAATTATTTTTTAAGCAAAATTCATGGAATTGTAAAGAAATTAAGGAGGTTTAGTCCTTTGATAAGATGAA
>CAZOAN010000019.1:6234-9822 GCA_964577855.1 Candidatus Woesearchaeota archaeon
ATGAAAATCACAAGAAAAACAGATATGCATGAATTATTAATGGAGAAACCAGAGTTAGCTGGACTTTTGCTTCAGTCTGGAATGGGTTGTGTTGGCTGTCCAATGGCTATGGGAGAAACTCTTGAAGAAGGTTGCAAAGTGCATGGGATGAGCAAAAAAGAAATTGATAAATTAATTGAGAAGCTAAATAAGAAAGTTGGAGGAAAAAAGAAATGAAAGACTCAATAATTAGTCTAATTTCAAAGCTCATAAAACAAAAATTTGTTTATGTAGGAGTGCCTGTTATAATTCAAAATTCTAAAAAAGAAATTCTTCTTGGAAAAAGAAGTGCAAAAAGTTTTACGTATCCAAATGCTTGGGGTTTGCCTGGAGGGATGATGGATTATAGGGAATATATTGAAACAACTGTTAAAAGGGAAGTCAAAGAAGAATTGGGTGTGGATGTTAAGATAATTAAAAAATCTTCAAATATTTATCAAAACATTCCAAATAAAATGTGCAAATTTCATAGTGTTGATATTCCTCATTATGCAAAGATAATAAAAGGTATTCCTAAACCTAAAGACGAAACTTCTGAAGTAAAATGGTTTAAGCCTTCAGAAATTAAAAAAATGAAACTGGCTTATAATCATGATAAAATTTTGAGAGGAGAGGGATTACTAAAATGATACTGAATTACAACAAAAAAGTTATGAAACTATTTATGAACCCAAAAAACATGGGAGAAATAAAGGATGCTGATGGAATTGGAAAAGTTGGGAACCCTGTTTGTGGAGATATAATGTGGGTTTACATTAAAGTTGGAAAAAATAAATCAAAAAAAGAAATTATAAAAAACATAAAATTCAAAACATTCGGGTGCGCTGCCGCAATTGCAACTTCTTCAATGATTACCCAAGTTGCTAAAGGAAAAACCTTGGAAGAAGCTAAAAAAATAAAATACAAAGATGTTGTTAAGTCTCTTGGAGGACTTCCTCCTGTAAAAATTCATTGTTCTTATCTTGCAACAGAGGCTTTAAATAAATCAATAGAAAATTATAAAAGTAAAAAAGATAGAAAATGCAGCAGAAAATAATTGCAAAAAACTTATTTTTTATTTCAAAAACTATAAATATGCTAATTATTTAGTTTATTTATGAAGGTGATAAAGGCTTCTGGATTGGAAGAGAAATTTAGTTCGCGAAAGATTCATCATACAATTATTGAAGCCGGGGGTTCTGGAAATCTTGCTAAAAAAATTATAGGGGTTGTAAAAAAAGAATATCATAAGAATATGACAACACAGGAAATTCTTAAAATTATATTGCGCGAACTTAAAAATTTTCCTGAAATACATGCACGATATGATCTCAAGAGGGCAATAATGGCTCTTGGACCAAGTGGTTTTCCATTTGAACAGTTTTTTGGAGATATATTAAAACATTATGGATATAACACCCAAGTTGGAAATTTTATAAAAGGAAAGATAATAACTCATGAAGTGGATATTCTTGCTGAAAAAGAAAAGAGATACATGATTGAGTGCAAATATCATAACGAGCCAGGAACTTCTACAAGTTTGCATCCTGCACTTTATACTTATGCGCGTTTTCTTGACTTAAGAAACAAGCCCGACATACCCTGGTTGGTAACAAACACAAAATGCTCCCAAGATGCAAAAGATTATGCTCGAGGAGTTGGACTAAAAATAACAAGCTGGAATTTCCCAAAAAATAAAAGTCTGCAAAAGCTTGTAGACTCAAAAAAATTATATCCCATCACAATCCTTAAGACAATTAATGAAAGTACAAAGGAAAAATTATTTCAGGCAAAAATTGTCATTGCTAAAAATCTTCTAAATTATTCTACAGAAGATTTGATGAAAAAAACTGAATTAGATGAAAAAGAAATTCATAAAATATTAGAAGAAATAAAGATTGTTTGTGGTTGAAGTGGAAAGTGTAATTATCTTCTTTTCTTTCTTTTTAATCTTCTTTTTGGGGCTTCTTTTTCTTCTGCTTTCATTTTCATTTCAGAAAAAACATAAATATAAAGTATTTCCAATATACCGACTGTATTTATAAGTGCTAGCAATATAAACCAAACAACATGCTTCTTTCTAGCTGATTTCCATAACGCAAGAAGTTTCCATACAGCAGACCAAATAATAATTACAACAAGTATCCAGAGAGAAACACCCCATTGTTCAGATAGTTGTGTAAACAGTTCAGATATATAATTCATTTTCACCTTTCATATCTAAGGTTAAATTTATTTAAAAAGTTTTGCTTTATAATTTATATCTTAAAAAAACGAAATATTTATATAGGCTTTTTTATACATATTACAATGAATAACTCGGGTGGAAAAACAAATAAAGGAGTAATTCTGGCTATTATAATTACTGCGGTAATAATTCTGGCTATAATCGGGGGTTATTTTCTATATAAGAATTATGATAATAATAAGTTAAATAATGTTTTTAGTTTAGGTTATAATAAATCTTTGCAGGATGTAGCGCAAGGACAAACTCAAACCGGAAGTATTTTGACTTGGCAGAATAATTCAATTCAGGTAATGAGTATTCAGGACATTTGTAACGGACTGATGTGAGTGAATAAACAGATTTTCTACAAATTTTAATTGAATCAATGTTAATTTAATGTTTTATTTTCTGTTTTTTTGTGTTACTTTTTTTTAATAGTTCTAAATCTTTAAATAGTTCTTATTTTAAGATAGTTTACTAAATACAACCTGTGGTAATAAAGAGGGTTAAAACATACAACCTGTTGTATGGTGGTATAAAATAATGAACTGTCCTTACTGTGCACATACAAAATTAAGCGTAACAAACAAGAGAGATTCTCCTAGCGGGATAAGAAGGAGAAGAGAGTGTGGGAAATGCAAAAAACGCTTCACAACTTATGAAAAAATAGAGAAAAGTGATTTGTATGTTATAAAAAAAGATGGCAGGCGTGAAAAATTTGAAATAAAAAAACTTGAGACAGGAATTGAGAGGGCTTTTGAAAAATTACCTGTTCCACAAGAAAAAATAAAAAAGATGATAAATGAAATTGAAGAGCAAATAAGAAAATTAGGGAAGAAAGAAATTAAAAGTTCTATAATTGGGGAGATAGTTATGAAAAAGCTCAAAAAAGTTGATAATATCGCTTACATAAGATTCGCATCTGTATATAGGCAATTCAAGGATATAAAAGATTTTAAACAGGAATTGAGGGAGTTATCATAGGATGAAAAACTACAAAATTGGTGTTGGTAATCAGAAATTATATGAGACCTATGATAAAAATCTAACACAGAGATTAGAAGGAAAGTTACTGGAGTTAGATATCCAAAATAGAATAGATAAATTTGATGATAGGACAATTTCTCTTTTAGAAAGAAGATATTTTAAAAATGATGAAAATGGGAACATTTTAGAAGATATTCCTAAGATGTTTGCTAGAATTGCTTCTAATATTGCTTATGCAGATGTTGCTTATGGTGCTAGCGAGGAGAAAGCGCATGAATCTGCTAAAACATTTTATGATTTGATGACTTCTATGGATTTTATGCCTAATTCTCCAACAATAATGAATGCTGGTGGAA
>CAZOAN010000020.1:0-9791 GCA_964577855.1 Candidatus Woesearchaeota archaeon
TGAGATTTATCCATTAAATAGAGAAGCATAGGTTTTATTTAATTGTTTTGAAAAACCACCATAATCTTTTTAAATAGAATTATTAATTAAAAATTATGAGCAAAGGATTTGTTCTGCAAGATTGGATGGCTGAATTGCCATGGAAACAGCAAAGTGTTGTACTTTCTTCTTTAAGGGGACCCGACACTTCTCGTCCAGTCGGAGTTAAAGTAATCACAAGGTGGCTTAGAGGAATTACACAAAATAATGCAGACCCCTCTACAGATTATATGAAAGATTTACCTTTTCCTTCACTTGAAGAATTTCAAAGAGATTTAGAATATTGCACAATGCATTATTATTGTCATTTAATGCATGCAATGGGGATAATTGGATACAATCATCCAGAAGAAAAAACAAAAGATATTGCAATAAGATATTATGCTGCAATGGTTGACTTTCTTCATTTAAATCCAGAAACAAAAGAACAATTGAATAAAAGACTTGAAGATAGAGTTTGAAAGAGAGATATAATTATCGCCTAAGCCTCTAACCTTGTTTTACTATTAATCAACCTTAGTAATATAATCGTAACCTAATTTAGAATAATTGATAACTATATGATTTTACTATGATAGCTATATTCCCTCAAATTCTACAATCCTTAAACTCTCAAACTTACAACTTTACTAATACCATCATGCATCGAAAGCCCGTAAAGATTAGTTGCATTTGTTATTATCTCATCGTTATGTGTTATTACAATATACTGCCCTTTTTGCATGTATTTTCTAAGCAAACCCCCCAGTCTTTCTGAATTCCTCTTATCAAGAGCCGCGTCAATTTCGTCAAGGATGTAGAAGCAGTAAGGGTTAAGTTCCTGTATAGCAAAAATAAGAGAAAGTGCAACCATTGTTTGCTCCCCTCCTGAAAGAGAAGTAACATCAAAATATTTTCCATGTCCTGTCTTCACCAATATTCCAACTCCTCCTTCGAATGGCTCTTTTGTATTTTCAAGCTCGAGGGAAACTTGTCCTTTCGTGCTTATTTGTGAAAAATTCCTTGAAAAAATATCATTCAATTCACTTAAAGTTTTGAGAAAAACTTTTTTCTTCTTCACATCAATATCATGAATTATTCTTAATATGCTTTCTCTTTCCTTTGTTATGCTGTTTGCTTTTTCATTTATTAAATCATACTCTTTCTTTATCTCATCATAAACTTCAAGGGAGCGCATATTTACTGAACCTATTCCTGAAAAGATTTCCTGAATTTTTCCAAGCTTTTCAACAAGGGACTCTCTTGAACCACCTATAAATTCTACATCGGAAAAGTTAAGCATCTCCATTTCAAGATTTTCAATCTCTGCATCAACTTTTGCTTTGTCAATTTTTATGTTATTTATTTCCTGTTCTATATTATAGACAAAATTTTTCTTTATTGAAGAATCCTGCTCATCCTTTCTTATTTTTGATTGTAAAGAGTCTCTTTCTTTTATAAAATTCTGGAATTTTATTATTAATTCTTCTTCTTGCTTTTTTTTCTTTTCAAGAACTTTCTCTTTTTCATCAAACTTTTTTTTAAGAGCAGAAAGCTCTTCTTTTATATCTTCCTCTTCTCTAGAAAGCTGCTTTAAAGAAATCTTTGAACGTTCGTATTCTCTTTGCTTGAAAGATATTTCAGAATTTACATTCTCTTTTGTCCTCAGCGAAATTTCCTGCAACTCAATCCTGGCAGTCTCATATTTTTGCTCAATATTTAGGTTATTCTCAAGCTCCTTTTCAAGATTTATTTTTAATTTTTCTATCTCAGATAATTCTTTTTTTGCTATTATTATTTTATCATTTAGAATTTTTATGCTCTCTTTCTTCTCATTTATATTTGAAATCTTTACTAAATCAAGCTCCCTTTTGGATATGTCAGAATTAAATCTCTCTATTTCTTCTATTAACATTCCTTTCTTATTTCCAATTTGAGTTAATTCTTTGTCTGAATCCTCAAGCTCCTTTTTTAAAGAAGCAACCTTTGGATAAACTTCCTTGTGAATTGTTTCCATATGCCCTTTTGTTATCTTGCTTTTGCAGAGAGGGCATACATCCATTTTTGATATAGTGTCTATAATTTTATTCTGCTTTTCAATTTCATTTTCCTCGGAAAAGGAAATTTTTTCAATTTCAATCTGTCTTTTGTTTAAATTTTCCAAAATCCCTCTTTTTTGCACTAAAGAAGATTTTAATTCTTCAACAATCTCGGGGGAGGTTTTCTTGTCAAAAAGCTGTCCTGAAATTGATTCTATCTGCCTCACTAAAAATGCAGATTCATTATCATAATTTTTAAGAGAATACTTCTTATCCTCAAATTTTTCGCGAATTGATTTTAATTCTGATTTTGTTATATAAAATTTTTTTCTCCTCTCTTCCAATTTTTCAAGTTCATCTCTTTTTGAAAGCATTTCCTTTTCCTTTTTTGTGCTTGAAGGAGCTTCCCTTTGAAGTTCTTTCAATTCAAGTTCACTGTTTCTTATTGCCTCTTGGATTTCTGATTTTTGTTTGGATATTGAGGAAATCTTATTTTCATGATTTTCAATCTTGACATTTAATCCGGCAATTTCTGCTCTTGCGCTAGTTATTTCCTGATTGAGCTTTTCCTGCTCCAGCCCTGTTGAATCCTGAATTTTCTTATTAATAATATTAATTTTTTCCTCAGAATTTTTTATTTCTCCTAACAATTTAGAAATTTCCTGCTTTATCTTTTCTATTTCCTTATTCTTTTTGTTTATTAATCCATAAATCTCTTTGAGATGATTTTTTCTTTTTGTCAAATCAACATGAATTATGCTTGCCTTAAATTTTTTAATGTCCCCTTCTAATTTTTTATATTTTAAAGCCTGCTGTCTTTCTTTCTCGAGATTATTAAGATAAGACGTTCTCTCCCTCAAAATTGAAAACACTTCCTTTTGTTTTTCTTCTGTTTTTCCGAGCTCTTTTAAGGACCTTTCCTTTCGAGATTCGTAAATTGAAATACCTGAAACTTCTTCAATTATCTTTCTTCTCTCTTCTGTATGCATTTTTACAAAATTTTGTATCTCTCCTTGAAGAATTATATTAAATCCATTTGGGTCTATTCCTGCCTGGGCAAGAAGGGAAAGAACTTCCTGCCTTGTTTTTGTCTGATTATTTATCTTGTAAATACTCTGCCCATTTAACCTGACTATTCTTTTTATAGAAATCTCATTTTCTTCTATTGAAAAAGCTTTATCAGAATTGTCAAAGATTAATTCCACGATTGCTTCTTTTGCGTGAGAGACAGCTTTTGTTCCCTGAAAAATGAGATTTTTTGCCTTGGCTGCACGCATAGATTTTATGCTCAATCTTCCCAAAACAAAACATAGTGCATCTGATATGTTCGACTTTCCTGAACCATTTGGACCCAAAATAACATTAATACCTGAAGTGAAAGGGACTTCTGTCTTCCTCGGAAAACTCTTGAAACCATGCATGACTAATTTTTTAATATAAGCCATCCTCAAAATAAGAAATAAAGGTTTTTAAGATTTTCAGGGATTAATTATATCAGCTTCCTCTGGCTAATTTTATTAATTGTTACTCTCCAAGTTTCCCATGTCTTTCTAAATATTCCTGAATGTTCGTGCTTCTGCGCGTTTTTCTCAAGAAATTTTAATGTTGAAGGGTCTGAAGTGTATCCTGAGCCCATTTCATCCCCATAGATTTTTCTAAGATTCTCCATTTCCTTTTCTCTGGCAGATTTTGCAAGTATTGAAGCAGCTGAAACAGAAACATGATTCTTATCTGCTTTGTGCTCGCAAACAATATCAAGATTAGATAAGTTTTCAATTTTAGTTTTCAAAAAATCTTTCCATTGATATATATTTACAGATGGACAATCAATTATAACTTTTATTTTATTGTAACCTTTATTTATTTTATTAATTATTTCGGCTATTTTTATAGCCTCAAGGTGATTTAAGTTTGTTCCGCTGGTTAATTTTTCATCTATTTCTATCGGATGAGTAAGAGCAATTTCAAATGTCTCAGCTTTTTCCCTTATTATTACTGCTAAAAATTCCCTTCTCCTTGGAGTTAATTCCTTGCTGTCTTTTATTCCAAGTTTTTTAAATTCACTTTCAACTGCTTCATCAATCAGGCATCCTGCAAGAATCATAGGGCCTATTACAGGTCCGCGCCCTGCATCATCAATCCCCAAAATAAATTCACCCATAAAATGTCTAAAAGAAATTGGTTTTTAAAAATTGTTGTTGTTAAATTCTCTCTTTAACTATTCTGTAAAGTAATTCTTTTTATATTCATTTCCTTCTTTCAAAGAACAAAGGAGAATTACAGCTATGAAAGCAACAACTGTAAGATACATAAACATAATTGTAGGATTTATATCCCACAACAATCCTGCAATTATTCCTGCAGGAATATTAACTATCCCTATAACAGAATGGAAAAAGCCCATGGAAGTTCCTTTCATTTTCCCAAGCAAATCTGATGCTAGTGCTCTCTGATTTGACTGGGTTATAGCAAGAACAATTCCATAAATAATAAAGGCAAGAATAAGGTAAAATATACTTGAGAAGAAAACCAACCCAAAAGCTAATGCAAAGAATAAGATATAACCTGCCAATAAAACTTTTTTTCTTCCTATTTTATCAGATAATTTTCCAAACGGAATAACAAAAGCAGCATAAGAAACATTGAACAAAGCATACATTCCCAATGCAGCAATTAGACTTCCAGTTATTTCTTTTGCCTTAAGAAGAAGAAACATATTAATTCCAAAATTAGCGAGGGTGAAAACAGAAGTAACAAATATAAAATATTTTAATTTTCCATCGACTTCTTTTATTCCCTGAAAAATACTTTTTGAAGATTTAACAAATTTTTTTTCCTTTACAAAGAATAAAGGAACCAGAGAAAAAATTGCTATTAAAGAAGCTAGAATAATTATTGATTTAAAACCCATATTAAATTTCCAGAATAAAAATAAAATAATTACAATTCCTATTACTCCTCCAAGAGTATCCATCATTTGATGAATTCCAAAATTTCTTCCTCTGTGCCCCCCATAAGAAGCTATCATTGCATCTCTTGGGGCATCTCTTAATTTTCCAAGTCTCTCAAAAGAAACTAAACCCAAAATCAACTGCCAGGAATTAGCTAAAAAAAGCAAAAATCTTGAAATTAATGAAATTAAATATCCAATAAATACAATGGATTTTCTTTTTCCTGTCCTGTCAGAAATCCATCCCCCAATTATTTTAAATAAACTGGCAAGCCCTTCTCTCAACCCACTAAGAGCACCAACAGCAAGTCCAGTCCCTCCGAGAGCAATCACATAGAATGGAAGTATGGGAGTAATCATTTCGCTTGAAATATCATTGAACATACTCGAACTTCCAAGAAGATATATGTTTTTCTTAGAATTATCAACTCTCTTTTTCATGCTAACTGAAAGAAGACATAATTTAAAAATCTTTTATAGTTAGTTTTAAAAGTGTTCATATTTTAGAATCCATATAGCGGGATGGAGCAGCCTGGAGTGCTCGCCGGGCCCATAACCCGGAGGTCGTGTGGTTCAAATCCCACTCCCGCTATTAATCTTTAGATTAATAGTTTACAAAAATTTTAATTTTCAGTGTGCGTTAATTTGTTCAATTCAATTTCTAGAAAAACAGAATGATAGCATGACAAAAATACTGAAAGGGTTTTTAGTCTAGCTAAAAATTATAAAATTTCTCTTACTAACTACATATAAACCCTCCCTTTGTAATTACTAACTACATATTATTATACGAACCTATTTGTCGGCAATATCTTTAAAAATCTTTCCTTTATTACCACTATCTTTAAATACTTAAGACAGGAAATTCTAAAGTCAATTAAATTGATTCCGTCTATAATTAAAATGAAAAGAAGAACACCAACCATTGCGCTTGCCCAAATAAGATATAATCATACTGGAAAGCACAATGTTAGTATAATAAAAAAATACATCAAATTGGCAAGTGAAAAAAGAGCAGATATAGTCTGTTTTCCAGAAACCTGCATAAACAGACCAAAAAAATTACCCCTGGATCACAAACTTATAAAAGAAATACAAGAAGAATGCAAGAATAATTCTATATGGGCAATAATAACAGACTATTTTGTTACGAACAAGAAGATTTACAAGATGGCAATTTTAATTGACAGGAAAGGAAGAATAAAAGGAAAATACAAGAAAATAAATCTTTATGGAGATAATGCGAAAGAAGGGGGCAAGAGAATATTTGTTCATAAAACAGATTTTGGAAAGATTGGAATTGTAATATGTTGGGATTTAGCTTTTCCAAAACTATTCAAAAAAATGAAGAAAGCAGGAGCAGAAATAGTATTTTGTTCTGCTCAATGGTGCTATGAAACCCGCGCCTACAAGGAAGACCCAAGGGGCGGAGAATTAAACTTATTAAAATCAATACTTCTCTCAAGAGCCTTCGAAAATATCAATTTTGTAGCTGTATGCAATCCTGTTACAGAAGAAAGAGATTTAATTTCATATTCTGCAATCTCTTCTCCACACAAAATTTTGGCTGAAATAAAAGACAAAGAAGGCTTATTAACTACAAAACTAGACTTAAATGAAATAAAAAAGTTTTCAAAAATATATCCAGGAAAGGCAAAGTAAAAATAATAATTCAAATCTTTCTCAACACCTTCTTATCAAGCTTAAACAAGATAAGCAAACCAACTATAGCTGATATTCCTGTGAGAATAAATACAAGCTGGAAACTTGTTTTTTCAGCAAGCCAAGCTCCAACTCCTGCTGTAATTGCTGTTCCTATTCCTACAGAAGAAGAATAAATTGAATATTGAAATCCCCTCTTTCCTTTTTCTAAATTAGCAGTGAACAAACTGGACCAGGAAGGATAAGCAAAAGCTGCTCCAACTCCAAATATAAACTCAACAAAATAAATATGAAAAATGTGAGTTGAAAAAATATATCCCAATGGTACCAAGACCATTAAAGCTGTTCCAACCCAAATCATCCATAATCTGTCTTTAGGATTAAATTTGTAAGCAAACAAGAGTTGAAGAACAGACTGAGTTATTAAAAAAATCATGCTTGCAACACCTGCTGCAAAAATTGTTCCTCCAATAAGATTGTCTTTTATAAAAATTGCAAGAATTGGAGCAATCAAACCAAAACCACTGATTACAAAGATGTCTGAGATCATAAGCAGTTTTAAAGTTCTGTTCATTTTCACCTCTTGTTTAACCTTTTATATATATTAAATTTTGAGATTATAAATCTTTTTCCTCTATTCTTTTACTACATTTATAATGAATAATAAAATGATGAAAAAGATTTGTATAAAATTCATAATCATCAAAGTACCCTGTTGAATAAGGGCCTTTCTTGTTACCATCATATCTCTCAATATACTCTTTTTCTACTTCCGAACATGTTGCTGTACCAATGCTCATTAATTTACCTTTATTCAATCTAATCTTATTAATGAATTTTTCTAAATTTTCCTTATCTTCTTCGGGCGAATTTCTTCCTAAAATTGTCTCTATATAATCCTCTTTTATGTTAAATATCTTCCTTAATAGTCTGGATGCTCTCATAATTTTGAAATAGGCACCCTCTTTATAAGAATTTATATCTTCTATTAGCTTTTTGGTATATATATTAAACCGAAAACAATATATTTATAAGTATTTTAGAGTAAATATTTTTATCAATCTTAAGCCGCCTTCGCATAGTGGTATTGCACGAGATTGCTAATCTCGGCCCTTCGGGGCTCGCAGGTCCGATTCCTGCAGGCGGCGTTTTTGTTTTGAATATAAATTCTTATAAATAATTTAATTCTTGAAATAATATGAATCCTGAAGACAGAAAGGGGGATTTAGAAAGAATAACCGAACTAAGTCATATTGTGAATGGGGTTGTATGTTCTTCTCCAACCCCCAACATAGTAAAACTCTTTAGTGAAGATGATATTTACCATAAATTGCCTCAAGAAGTTACAATTTTGGGAGAAACACAAAAACATAAATATTCTTTTTTTAAGAGAATGAAGGCAAAAATTGAGTTATACAATATTTATTCTAAAAGCGAGGACGAGATTATAAAAAAATCTATTATCTGTGAAATAGGTGACCCAAATATTTTTTATGTTATCTGTAATTCTGTCATAACATCTGTTGCTTAGTTCATTGTCGGCGTTCTCACTTCGGTCTTATTGAATGATGAGAAATCATTCTCCAAAGAGATTCAAATTTCTGCCTTATGCCAAAAGAAACAATAGCTGCTTTGCTATCAACTTCACGAACCTCTTTTAATCTTGAAGCCACAAAAATAGAAGGAAGGATTCTTAACACAAAACTTATTAAAAATACTGATAAAATACCCCCCAAACCGAACAATGAAAAAGAAGATATGCTTGAAATCTGCCCTCCTATAAATCCTCCAAAAAATGCTCCAATTGAATTTATAAAACCAAAATAAGTAAAGCACAAAATTATTTTTTGCTTTGTAACAGCATCATAAATAAAATTACTTGATGCAAGATTGAATGCGGCCCATATAAATCCTGAAAACAATTCTATAATAAAAAGATAAGTTATTAAAATTAAAGGAGAAAAATTAACAAGGAAAATTGAAAATATCCAAAGCAAAGGAACAAAGGCAATAAGAAACCCTGATATCTTCATAATCCTAACTGTTCCTATTTTATCAGAGAGTCTTCCTATGAAAGAAAGAAATAAAATAGGAGAAATTAATGCACTTAAATTTATTAGTGTAAAGGACAGATAAGAAAGTTTCAATTCTTTAAGCATATAAACAGAGAAAAATGGTGAAGCTATTGCAACAGCAAACGAAGTTAATGATATAAAAATTACAAATCTTCCAAAATTATTGGAGGGCATCTTTTTTATAAATTGAAAAAAGCTGAAATAAGCTTTATCATCTTTTATTGCCTTTGGCTCATATTGTTTTTTTAAAAAAGAAAAAGATATATATCTTCCAATACAAGCCAAACCAAAAAGTATTACAAAACCAAAAAATATTTGTCCCTTACTAAAATAATCGAGAATAAACCCTGCCGTGAGCATGCTTATAACAAGAACCAAACCATTTATTCTATTTCTTTTTCCGAAATATTCTCCACGATGATCTTCAACTAAATCCTGCATCCAGGAAGTCCAAGCCGGGGCTGCAATAACTCCTGAAATTATTATTACTGAATAACAAATTATTAAAAACAGAGAAGCATAAAATAAACTTAAACCAAAGAAAAAATATGAAAGCCCAACTAAAAGCAAAGGAATCCAAAAAAATGCTTGAATAAATATAAAATGTAAAACAATTTCTTTTCTTGATTTTTTATAAAATGATTTATTAAAAAAAACTCTAAGTATGTTCCCAAGAAGGGCTGGAAGAACTCCTAATACACCTATTAATTTATTTGAACTTCCCATGGACAATGCATAAGGAGTAATATATCTCAAACCCATACCATCCATTATACTGTAGAAAGAACCGTCACGTATGCTGTTCCTTCTTCCTTCCTCTTTTAATTTATTCTCATCCATCTTAATTTACTGATTTTTGAGGAATAAAAAACATCTGCCTATTTAAAAATTTATCTTGATATATCAGAAGTCCTTTTCCATTGGATATAATTTTCTTCCATCTTAATCACTTCTCTTTTTGATTATGATGCCTGAAAATTTGTTTTCTAATTTAAAAATTTATCTTGTTATATCAGAAGTCCTTTTCCATTGGATATAATTTTCTTC
>CAZOAN010000021.1:0-2729 GCA_964577855.1 Candidatus Woesearchaeota archaeon
ATTGAATCAATAACCTCTTTTACAATATCTTCCTGTGTCTTTCCGTTTGAAAATTTCAAGGGTTCAAGAAATTTGCCTTTTTCATATAAATTCCACGCCATAGGAGAGTAAGAATTTATGAGGGGTTATAAAATTTGTTGTTAAATTTGGCTATCTTTTATCCTCAACTCTTTCTTATCTCTTCCCAGAACATAGGCTCTTGAGAATTCATGTTCATCTAATAATTTGTATTCTCCCAATCCAATCTTCTTTAATTCTTTTAATAAAACAGATATAAAATCTTCCATTTCTTTATTTGTAGGCATTTTATCATACCCCAATCTCTCTCTTGCAAACCCCACGGACATAAAGCCTTTTAATTCTATAAATAGGGGGAGTGATTTTTTTATTAATTGAGCATATTCTCTTGCTTGGTGGGGGAACATATTCAAATCCTTTACTAAATTCATTCTAAACACTATTCTTGTTTTACTACTGAGTTTTGGAAGAAGAACAAGGGTTTCATTTAATTTTTTCCACGCATTTTTTATAGAGCTCCTATGAAATTTATTGTATAATTTTTCATTTGGAGTGTTAATAGAAATATATAATTGGGTAGGTAATTGGTTCTTTTTTAATAATTCTTTAATTTTTTCAGGATATAAACCATTACTAACTAAAAAAGAGGTTTTCCCCCTTTTACGGAGCTCTGAAATTAATTCTCCAATAAGGGGGTAAATAGTTGGTTCTCCAGAAAGGGAAATTGCAAATTGCATGGGCTCCTGTGCTTCTTTAAGTTTCTTTTGATTTGCTCTACTGAGTTGTTTCTTCTTAGATTTTTCATCAATATTAAATCCCTGAAGAAGCTTTTTCTGAGCTTTTATACAAGAATCTATAATTTCCGAAGGAGAATCAATTTTTCCAGGAATTTTATTTCCTGTTGTGTATTCAATGGCTCTCCAGCAGTGAACACATTGATTTGGGCAATAAAGAGAGGGAGTCATCTGACAACACAAATGAGAATTTATTCCATAAAATTTTTCTTTATAACAAACTCCTTCATCTCTCAAGGATTTCTTTGTCCATCTACAAATCTGCACAGCCGAATGTTCATTTTTCCCAGCAATTTCATAATGCTGTTTTTTAAGAATTTCTTTTACATTTTTTGGAAGCATAATCAATATATCCTAACTTCATTTTAAAATTTAACTTATGAAGCTTATACCCCACAAAACCATAAGTAAAATGAAAAGGAACAACAGGAAGTTTGTGGATATTTTAAACCACAATTTAGCTTTCCTCTCACTTTTTGTCAAGCTTAAAACTGTTAAATAAAAGAACATTCCTCCATCAAATATTCCCATCGGAAGCATATTTATGAGTGCAACACTTACACTTATAAGAACAAGCCACCACAACAGATTATATATGAATAATCCTGCCTCGAATTTTGGTTCATAATAAATATACTTCTTTTTGAATGAAGATAATGCGCCAACTACACTTCCAATTAGTCCTTTTCTTTTTTGCTCTACATATCCCACTCCCACCAAAGCCTTTTCAGAATCATCTGGATTTTTTCCAAGTGTAATTTCATAATTTTTAATTGTATCATCTTTTTTAGTTGTTATTATTATATTTTCTCCTGGGGAGTATTTTGAAATTTCTTCACCAAAAGATTCCCAATCTCTTATACTTACTCCATTAATTTTTATTATCGCCCCATCAATTTCATTCCTTATGGCAGGAGAATCATCATACAAAATTAAATAACTTTTCGCACCTTTTTGTTCTTCCAAGCCAACTTTATTTATGAGATAGGTTTTGTTTTTGGATTCTATTTCATTTAAACCCTCTTCTTTTGATAAATTAAATATATTCTCATAAGTTGGGTTTTCTAGCGAAATGTTATTTATGGAGGTTATTCCAGATAAGCCAATTACAGAATAAGAATATGTATTAAACTCTGCCCCGGCTGGAGCAAAAGCAGTTGTAAAAAATATCCAGATTATTACAAAAGATAAAATTGCAGTTAATATGTTTGCAAAAGTCCCAGCAGCCAGAACAGCCATCTGCTTGAAAGGGCTGCTTTTTTTCATGCTTTTTTCATCCTGTTCAACAAAGGCAGCTAAAAATATAGGAAAGAAAAATGGAAAAAATCCAAATCCTGTAGATTTTATCTTTATGTTGTGCCTTCTCATAAAAATACCATGAGCAAATTCATGGGTTATTGCAATTATTGCAAGAATTATTATCCAGTATGTAAAATAAAAAGGGGGGAGAAAATCAAGTTTAAATACCTGCGGCAAATATGGAACCAAAGGAGTTATAGGAGGAATTTTTATAGCCTTAACTACAGAAGGATAGGCAAGATATATATAAATTATTTTTCCAAACAAATAAAGCATAGAACCCATGAGAAGATATCCAATTCCTATTGAAACATAGCTAAGAAAGTTAAGGGTTTTTTTATATTTTTTTCCAATTCTATCTATTAATTCCATTCCCCAGGTTGTCTTATACAAAAAGAGCAACCCCTCTTTTTTCAAATTTTTTCTTTTTGTATAAAGAAAGAATGAAATGAAAATAACAAATATTACAAGTAAGCTTATATCAATTGCAACAAAATTCATTTTTACCTCAAAGCCTAAAGTCAAATTAGGTTTAAAAGCGTAATGGTGCTCTTATTTTTTCTTCAGATTAATTATTTCAAGTATTGATTAAGATGCATGAAAAATTTATTTTTTCTT
>CAZOAN010000021.1:2829-9612 GCA_964577855.1 Candidatus Woesearchaeota archaeon
TCAGATTAATTATTTCAAGTATTGATTAAGATGCATGAAAAATTTATTTTTTCTTCAGATTAATTATTTCAAGTATTGATTAAGATGCATGAAAAATTTATTTTTTCTTTAGCGGCCTGAAAGCCTTTTTGCCGCATTTTCTGCATTTTACTTTTCCCTTAAGAATTTTTTGTATATCAGATTTTATTTTGGTTTTGCAGCTTTTGCATACAAAAACATTCTTGAATAGTCTATTTTGTGCTTCTGGAATTTTTGCCATTTTCAGTGTTTGCTAAAATTAAAGCAAATTAATTTTAATTTATTTTTTGGAATTTTTGCCATTTTATAATTTTCTCTTGTTTGGTTCGTTAGAAACGAACAAATGAAAACTCTTTAAAGTTTTCTCTTTATTATTTTTTCCCCCTCAATATCCCAATATTCGCAATTTCCATTTTCCTGGAGTTCTTCAAACACATTATTGTCGGGGCATGGAACCTCAATAGTTTCAAAATTTTCCAAATCCATAAGACTTGCTTTTCCTTCTGCTTTTGAAAGGATTTGTCCTTTTCTTTTATCTACAATTGGGACTTCAAGTCTTTCGTGTCCGGGAACCACAAAAACTTTTTTTGTTCCATTAATTATTCCTACTGCTTCTATTCTACATTTCGCATGTCCGTGTTTACCTGTTTTAGAAATATCTATACTTTTTACTACACAAGATGTTCCATCAACTATAAGATTAGTACCTACTTTTACTTCGGTAGCATTAATAATTTTTAATACCATAACATACCAAAAAAAAATACATTTATAAACGTTTTTACTTAAGAAATTTAATGGCGCTTCAAAAAAATGATTTTATTGAAATAGAATTTACAGGAAGAATAAAAGACGGAGAAGTCTTTGATTCTAATATTTCTGAAGAATTAAAAAAATTAAATTCAAATCAGCAAGCAAAACCCTTTATTTTTTCTCTTGGGCAGGATATGTTTCTTAAAGGAGTTGAAGAATTTCTTATAGGGAAAGAAATTGGAGATTATGAAATAGATTTAGGGCCTGAAAATGCATTTGGAGTGAGAAATCCCTCTTTTATTCAGATGATTCCTTTGAAAGTTTTTATAGAACACAGAATAAATCCAATTCCTGGAGCTGTTTTAACATTTGACAATAAATTGGGGAAGGTTCTCACTGTGTCTGGCGGAAGAATAATGGTTGATTTTAATAATCCTCTTGCAGGAAAGGAAGTTATTTATAAAATAAAAATATTAAGAAAAGTTGAAGATATAAATGAGAAAATAAATTCCTTAAATGAATTTTTGTTCAGGAAGAATTTCAAATTTGTTATAAATGATAAAAAATTAATTTTGGAAGTTGAGAAAGGATTCAAAGCCCTTGTTGAACTTTTTAAGGATAAATTTAAAGAAATTTTGGATTTGGATATAGAAGTGAAGGAAATTGAAGATATTAATAAAAGCCCCAAATAATTCCCAATCTTTCAAAAAATAACAATAATCCTTAAAAACCAAAATAACTTTCCTTCAACATGGGAAATTTACACGAAGAAGAGAATTCTTTTGATTCTATTTCTTCAGATGTTCATTTAATTGATAAGGAGTTGGAAGAGCTCCTGAAAAAACAATCTGCAAAAATTAAAATAATGGGCATAGGGGGGGGAGGAGGAAATTCTTTAAGCAGGATGAGAGAGATAGGAATTAAGGGAGGAGAACTTATAGCAATAAACACTGATGCTCAAGATTTGCTTTATGCAAATGCAGATCAAAAAATATTAATCGGGCGTGAATTGACTCAGGGATTAGGTGCAGGAAGCAATCCACAGATTGGGCAGGAAGCTGCTAAGGAATCTGAGTCAGAAATAAAAAAAAGAATTACTGGGAGTGACATGATTTTTATAACTTGTGGTTTGGGAGGAGGAACAGGAACAGGTGCTGCTCCAGTTGTCGCAGGAATAGCAAAAAAACAAGGGGCCCTCACAATAGCAATAGTTACATTACCTTTTACAATTGAAGGAAAAAAAAGAATAGAAAATGCAATGAATGGTTTGGAAAAACTCGAATCTATAGTTGATACTTTAATAGTTATTCCAAATGACAAGCTTCTAGAGCTTGCTCCTGATTTGCCTCTTCAAACAGCCTTTAAAATTGCAGATGAAGTTTTAACAAACGCAGTCAAAGGAGTTACAGAATTAGTAACAAAGACCGGTTTGGTAAATCTTGATTTTGCAGATGTTAAAACTGTGATGGTAAATGGAGGGGTTTCTTTAATAGGAATGGGAGAATCAGATAGTCAGAATAGGGCTATAGAAGCTGTAGAAAAAGCAATAAATAACCCCCTTCTTGATGTAGATATATCAAATGCAACAGGAGCTTTGGTTAATGTTATTGGAGGTCCCAACATGAGTCTTGATGAGTATAAAACAATTATTGGTGCAGTTGGAGAAAAATTGAGTCCAGATGCAAAATTAATAGGCGGAGCCCAAATAGCAGAAGATATGGACAAATCTATAAGAGTTTTACTTATTGTTACAGGAGTTAAATCTTCACAAATTTTGGGGCACAGTGAATCTCTTGAAAGTGTAAGACACAAGGAAATTGAAGAAGAATTAGGAATAGAATTTTTTGAGAATTAAAGGATTTTATTTTCCGAACAATTTTTAAACTGTTTCGTTTTTAAATAAGCAATGGAAATAAAATCATTTTTATTGAAATGCAGAAGGGTTTGGCAGGTTCTGAAAAAACCAACAAAAAAAGAATTTGAACTTACAGCAAAAGTTTCTGCAATAGGAATAGGAATATTGGGGCTTTTAGGCTTCTTAATTGCTATGGCTATGACTATATTTACAAAATAATTAATTATCCAAGATAATATCTAAATCTTTATTATATAATTACCAATCTTTTTCTTTATGGAATTACCTTTGGAATATGGAAAAGTTTATGATGTGAAGATAAAAGATGAGGAATATAAGGGAATTTACTTAGGCAAGAGAGCTCCCAGATTAAGATTAAAAAGCAGATATTCGATGTTAATAAATAAATCTAGTTCTGTCCTATGGGGTTTTTCATTAATTGGATTTAATAAATATGATTTTAGCAAAGATACTAAATTGGTTTTAAAAACATTATATTATATTAATCCTTCACACAAGGAAAAAGGGAATCTTGAAAAGTTAATACAAAAAATTCAATAACCAAACTTTTATAAATGCACAATTTTATAAATTAACATCTACTTCTTAGATATTAAGGGGTAGTTTGGACAAAATAAAATGATTTTTATAATAAAAGTAACAACAAACAAAGAAGAGCGTGCCGTCGATATGATTGCAGAAAGAGCAACTAAGAAAAATCTTAATGTATATTCTGTTTTGCGTCCCCACGGTTTAAGAGGATATATCTTTCTTGAAGCAGAAGATAGAGAATCTGCAGAAGAAGCAGTTTTTAATTTGCCTTATGTGAAAGGAATTATAGGAAAAACTATTGAATATGCAGAAATCCAGGGAATGGTTCAGCCAACTATGGAAACCGTTTCAATTAAAGAAGGGGATATAGTTGAGATGATTGGTTCGACTCTTAAAGGAGAAAAAGCAAAAGTTTTAAGAATAGATAAACAAAAAGAAGAGGTTGTAGTCAGTTTATTTGGAGCAGTAGTTCCATTGCCTGTTACAGTTAAAATAGATAATGTTAAAGTTATAAGGCGTGAGGAGGAAGAAGACAATTCAGGAGGAAATTATTAAAATGAATAAACTAAAAGAAATAATATATAAAATTAGATTGAATAGTGTTGATAAGAAGCTTACAGAGAATGCAGAAAATATTGAAACAGCTTTTAATTCAGACAATGATTTTATATACAATCATTATAGATTAGAACAATTAAGGTTGATGTCTAATAGATCATATTTAGAAAATAAATTGTCTTGTATTGGAGTAAACAAATGATAATTAAATTATTAGCAGAAGGAGGAGCAATGAAGCCCGGACCTGCATTAAGTCAGAAACTTGGTCCTGCAGGGATTCCTATAAATCAAGTTATACAAAAAATAAATGAAGCAACTGAAGATTTCAATGGATTAAAAGTGCCAGTTGAATTAGATATAAATCTGAAAACAAAAAAGTTTGAAATAAAAATCTTTTCTCCACCTGTTTCAGAATTGCTTAAAAAAGAATTAGGATTAACTAAGGGGTCTGGAATGCAGCTCAAAACGCAAATTGCAAATGCCTCTATAGAACAAATAATTTCTGTTGCAAAAACAAAGATGCAAAATTTATTGTGCAAAGATTTGAAATCAGCAGTAAAAGTTGTAGTGGGAACATGTGTAAGTCTTGGAATTTTAATTGAAAATAAATTTGCAAAGGAAATTGAAAAAGAAATTGAAGCAGGAAAATATGATAAAGAGATTTCACAGATAAAAACTGAAACCTCTCCTGAAAAGAAGCAAATTTTAAGTGATTATTTTAAAGAAGTCCAAAGAAAACAGGAATTAATATTAAAACAAGAACAAGCAGCTAAAGAAGCTGAAGCAGAAAAAGCAGGAACAGCAATTCCTGGTGCAGCGACGGGAGTTCCTGCAGCAACAGCAATTGCCCCAAAAGCAGAAAAAGCTAAAGAGCCAGCCAAGAAAAAGTAATCAAATACTTTTATAAATTGAAATTAGCTATTTTTTTATATGGGGTTATGGGGTAATCTGGTTAGCCTTCGAGGTTTGGGACTTCGCGATCCCGGTTCAAATCCGGGTAGCCCCACTTTTGGAAGAGAACAGTAAAAAATAAAATGACAACAAAATCAAAAAAAACAAAATCTGCAGGAAGGTTTGGAGCAAGATATGGTAAAAAAGTCAGAGATAAACTTGTTCAGGTTGAATCTAAGCAGAGAAAAAAACAAAAATGTCCTTTTTGCAAAAGATTAGGTGTGAAAAGATTATCTAATGGAATTTGGAAATGCTCAAAGTGTGATAAAAAATTTGCAGGAGATACTTATAGTCTTTAATAAAATGGCAACTTATAAATGTTTTAAATGTGGAAAGAAAGTTACAGACAAAAATCTTGAAAAAAGATTTCTTTGCCCTTTTTGTGGGAGCAAAATCTTTTTCAAACCAAGAACAAAAGTAAAAATAGTCAAGGCCGAGTGATTTATGAAAGATAAAAACCTTCAAGAGATACAGTTTTTGGAACAAGGTTTGCAAAATATACTTTTTCAAAAGCAGGCTTTCCAAATGGAATTGTCTGAGGCCAAAGATGCATTGAAAGAATTAGAAAATTCTAAAGATGAAGTTTTTAAAATAATAGGACAGCTTATGATTAAATCTGAAAAATCAAAAATGAAGGAAGAAATATTAAGCAAAATAAAGATTTTTGAATTAAGAATGAAAAATCTTGAAAAACAGGAAGTTTCTCTTGCAGAACGCATGGAAAAAATAAGGGATAATGGTCTAAAAGCATAACTTCAAAATATACAAAAAAAATCCGAAATCTTTATAAATATCTCAATTATAAATTTATCATGGTGTTTGAAAGATTAAAAAAAGCTTTTTCAATTTCTGGTGGAAAGGATGGAGATGAATATATTGAAATCGATTTAACTAAGGAAGAGAAAGATCATAAAGTGATGGTTAAACTTTTCACCTTAAAGCAATACGAGGATATTAATGAGGTTCTTAATGCTTTGAGAGAAGGTTACACAATCACTATAGTTGATATAAGAACTTTGAGGCAAAAAGACCCTATTGAATTAAAGAGAGCAATATCAAAGCTTAAGAAAACTACAGATGCTCTTGAAGGGACAATTGCTGGATTTGGCGAGAATCTTGTTATTGCAACACCTTCCTTTGCAAAAATATCAAAGATTGATAAACCAAAGCCTGAGCCAAAAGACAAGTTTGACGATTACTAATTTATATTTTCTATTGGAAAGAGGAAATTGAAGCTTTAAAAGTGGCAGGAAGTTTTATACTTATTTAACAATTAAGAAATATATTTCTCTATTATATTATTTATTAATCTAATCTCTGCCTATTATGATATATCTATCTGTAATATAACCCCCAATTATTGTAATATACTAATATAGTGCCTTTTTAATTTATTAATTAAACATTTGTAATTGAGAAAAGTGTTTTTAGGGCTACAATTATTGTTGCAGGAACAAAAAGCACAAGCAAAGCTCCAAAAACAGATGAAACTAAATCTCCTACACCCACCCCTATAAGTGAACCTGTAACACTTTCCATGCCAAATTTGCTTACAATAACCAAAACCGCACTTGCAACTAAAAATGTTTGAGAGTCTTTGCCTGAAACATTTAGCTTCATCCCAACTATTAAGCCAAGAATAACCAAAACAGCATAAATTGGTGAACTATACTGAACTATTTTATTAACAGGAATAAAAAGATTAGTTCCAACCCCTATAATTACAGCTAAGATAACTCCTGTAAGAAAGATCCATGCCCCAACAAAATTTTCATGAGATTTAATCACCATTTTATTAAATAAATCAGTTTGCAAAATATATAAACTTTTTGAATTGAGAATATAAAAATTTATAAACTATTTTCATCTAGAATAATTTATAAAATGGGCACGAAAACGAGAAAATTATTCCTTTGTTTGGTGTTTTTGATTGTATTTTTACAGGTAGTAAGCGCAATAGATACAAATGTTCAGATTAAAACTGTTCCTTATATGAATGTAAATGTGCTTGTTGTCTCATCAACTTTTGATGTATATGAGAGATTTAATGCAGATGCAGACAAATACGGAGATATGTCTTTTGTCTTTTCATCAGA
>CAZOAN010000022.1:0-8881 GCA_964577855.1 Candidatus Woesearchaeota archaeon
TTATCCAACTCTTCATTAAGCAATTCATCAACAATTATCTGGAAGTTGTCCTCTCGTGAAACATGCTTGTATTTTATATTCTTAAATTTTTCTTGTAATTTTTGAACTTTAAGGAATAAAGGAAGTATATTGTGATTTCTTACCTTATATTCCCCAAGAAGTTGTTTCACAACTAATTCAGAATCTAAGAAGCAAGTTATTTCATCTTTTGTTACTTTTGAAGCCAATTCAAGGGCATGAATTAATCCTTCATATTCTGCAACATTATTTGTAACTATTTGACCTATAAATTTACTTGACTTAGTGAGTATCTCTCCATCTTTTCTTACAATGGCTGCAACTGCCCCCGGTCCCGGATTACCACGTGCACCCCCATCTGAATTTGTGTATATCATCATAATAATATTTATAACTGAACTTAAATATTTTCCTTTAAACATAAAATGATAAAAAAATTAGATTTTCCAGTTTTACATAAAAAACCTTCTTTACGTAAACAAAATCATGAGGGTTCATGTGGTCCAAATTGTATGAGACATATTATTTTTTATTATACAGGATTGAATATCCCTGAAGAATCTTTAATTAAAATTGGGAATACATCAAAGAAATCCGGAACTTCTTTAGAAGGGATGATTAAGATTGCAAATAAATTTAATTTAAGTTATGAATCAAAATATAATTCTTCAATTTCTGAATTAATCAATTCAATAAGAAATGAAAATCTTGCGGTTTTATCAATTCAAGCATGGCCAAATAGAAAGATTAGAAATGGAAACTGGAAGAACACTTTAGAATTTGGACATTATGTGGTTGCATATGGATATAATAATTTGATTGGAAAATTATATTATTATGACTCTTTTGATGGAATCCATAAAGATTTTTCCTATAAAAAACTTGAAGAAGTCTGGCATGATGATGAAGAACATTTCGGAATTTTCTTTAAATAATAATTAACTTATTAATAGAAATTTATATATGCAATATCTTGAATGTTTTAAAATCCTGAAATCGTTCAGGCCTCATTTCTATACCTTTTATTTGAGAGTGTTTAGGACCTTTTTTGCATAATTCTATAACTTTGTTCACATCTTCATTATTTCCCTCAAGAAAAATTTCCACACGTCCATCCTCAAGATTTCTCACAAATCCTTTAATATTATGCCTCTCTGCATTTTCTTTTATAAATCCCCTAAAAAAAACATCCTGCACTATTCCATCAATATACATTCTTACAGATTTTTTCATACACCCATAAATTGAAGTATATTATTAAAGATTTCCCCAATTATATTCCCCTATAATCCAGTTCATTATTAACAACAGCAATAGTTTGAGAAGCAAAATACATTTTTGGTCCTATTGATATTAAATTAATACTTTTTTTCAAACGTTTCATTTCTTTTTGAGGAAGTCCCTCATGGTCTCCAAAAATAAAAGCGCAATTTTTTGAAATTTTTACATTCCTTATGTCCTCTCCTTTTTTATCAAGAATAAAAATTTCATTCCCCCTATTCATTAACTCTTCAATAACTTTAAGAAAGCTCTTTTTTTCTATAAAACATCCTGGAAAAACTTCTGTCTTCTCACCTTTTTTGTATTTATACAAGATTTTCTTAATTAGATTACCAACATCTTTTTTTGATATTTCTGTTTCATCATTTATTTGTATTTCTATGTGTTTTGGAGGGTCAGGTTGTCCATAGAATATAAAATGAAATTTAACATCTTTTCTAAAATCATGCGAGAGAAAAACCCCTTGAATAAAGCTGTGGATTGCAATGTCCATTCGTCCAGCTTTCATAAGGTTTCCACCCGAGAGGGCTTTTCCTGAAGTTGTAGCTGAGCTGGAAAAGTAGACAAGATGTCTCATTTTGATTCCATTTTTTTAAAGAAAATAAATAATTCAGAAATTCCTATCACTATCAATGCAATCGACAGTATATTTGGAAGAGGAGTATTCCCACCAAATATTGAAAAACCACTAATAGAAGGTTTTGATAAAATCATCCCACTAACTATTAAAAATATTCCAGTAAATAAATTGAGTTTTTCTCTTATGCTCCATTTAATTTTTTCTTCTTTCATTCTCGTTTTAAGGAAATAAAATTTATAAGTTTATCGTTTTTTCATCCTATAAATTAGTGATAATATTAAAACTAACCAAGACCCAATTACTCCCAAAACAAAACCCAATATGATTGGAATATCTCTCAGTGCTAATCCATAAATAAACCATGTTAGAGTGCCTAAACTAAAGATTACAAAAGCCAATAAAGAGATATCTTTGGAAGATTTATTCTTGTAAACTTTATATGCCTGGGGGAAATACCCCAAAGACATTACAATTCCCATTATTGTTGCAGCAACTTTTATAAAATTAATAAAAATTAATTCCATCTAAAAAGAAAGAATTCCTCTTTTTTATAATTTACTTCTCATCTCTTGCATCACAAATTCCGGTCTTGCGAATATTTCCTTTCCTCTGAACATTTTATACATTCCAATAAACTTATTCTTACAAAAACAGCTTACAGTTGATTCCACTTTCCATCCTTCATCTTTCAATACATCTTTTTTATAAACAGGTTTTCCAGTAAGAATTTGTCTCAAATTGTCATCTCTAATTTCTAAGGCAGGATAAACTTTTGAAACAACTTCCCCAGGAATTATAATTTTCCTTAGGGGTTTGTCATTCCCTCTTTCATATTCATAAACTGCTTTTTCAAAATCATATAATTTAACAGAAGGATATTCTTTATCTACTTCATTAAATATTCCCGCATTTGTTCTTCTTAATTCAAGCATATGTGCTCCAATTCCCATTTCTTTGCCCAAATCATCAATTAATTTTCTTATGTATGTTCCACCTTCACATTTAACTCTAAATAAGATGTCTTGTTTATTTTTTTCAAATAATTCAAAAAAGTAAATTTCTCTTTCTCTATCTTGTCTTTTGACTCGTGACTTTACTGGAGGCATTTGAGTTATTTTTCCAACAAATTTTTCCTTAATCACTTCTCTTATTTTATCCAATTCAATATCTTCATGTATTCTCATAACTCCAACATATTCTTTATCTTCCCCTAAGAAATAACCTGTTAATTTGCAAGCCCTATTCAAGGCAATAGGCAAAACTCCTGTAACTTTAGGATCCAAAGTTCCAAAATGAGATGTTTTTCTTAATCCTAATCCTTTGCATACATACTCAGAGACACTGAAGCTTGTTGGCCCTGAAGGCTTATCTATATTTATAATTCCAAATTCAAGCAATTCCTGAATTGTCTTTTCTGATTTAATTTTTTCAATATCCATAAAAACTCTAAAAATCACTTCTTTAAAAGATTAATTATGCTTCCCCTTTCAAATAAGCTTTTCTTTTTTCTTCAGGAAACCTTTCAATAGCATATCTTAACATTGTTCTTGGCATATCTTTATATCTCTCTTTTAAGAAAATTTCTAAAACCCCTTGGTTTCTTTTTCCGACTTCTCTCAACATCCAGCCGACTGCTTTGTGAATCAAGTCATGTTCATCATTAATCAAAATATCTGCAATTGAAAGAGTCTCTCCAAATATCCTTTTTTTGATAAAAGCATGAGTGGATAAAATTGCGATTCTTCTTTCCCATATCTCTTTTGAGTTAGCTAAGAATTTGAGTATTTCTGTTCCCTCTATACTTGAAAAATTTCCTACAATGTGGGGGGCAGAAAAGTCAACCAAATCCCAATTATTTATTCTTGAAGTGTTTTTGAGATAAAATTCAAAAATTTCCCTTTGTTTTAATTTATTCTCTTTTAATTTTTTATATTTATTTACAAGAATTATTAATGCAACCATTCTATGTTCATGTATTTTGCTGTTCAATAAATTCTGTAAATCATTAAATAATAAATTTGTATATTTTTTTGCAATATTTCTTTGAATGGGCACTTTAATTCCAAGAAAAACATCTCCTTCCCCATATTCTCCCTTTCCTGTCTTGAAAAATCTTTGAAGTGTCTTTACTTGTTTTGCATCTGCCAATTCTTGTAATTCCTTTTTTAATGTTTCCAACATCTTAATTTAAGAATAAGTTAATATATAAATTATTTCTGAAGAGATTGTCTTACAGGCCTTTTAGGTTCTTTTGTTTTCCCACCAGCCTGATGTTTCAAGCTTTTTGCTCTAGTTTTCTCCAATTCTTGCGTGGCTTCTGCACTTGTTTTTTCCCTTTCAATTTTTTCTTCTTTCTTTTTCTCATCTACTTTTTCACCCTCTGGCTTATGTAAACTTTCCTTAGCTCTTTGCATCATTGTTTTCTTTTTATCCACAGATTCAAGAGCATCCTTTCCTCTTTTTTCTTCTCTTAATTTTTTGAACTTTAATTTATTAGGATAGTCAACAAGTTCAACCCTTATATTTTCCCCTTCCCTTGTAACCTTAACTTTTACCTTGTGTGGATGTTTTTTTATTCCGTGAGCCCACATAAATTCATTAAGGTGTTTGTCAATTTTTACCTTTTTTAAATCCCTATTTTCAACCCTCATATGTCTTGCTAAGAATTCTTTTATTGTTTTAATTGCCTTGGGAGTTTTTCTGTATCTTGGAACAGCTCTGCTTTTTTCCCTGAGGGGAATAATATATTCTCTTTCAATTTTATTTTCTGGTTTTTTTTCTGCCATATTAATTTGCTCCTATGTTATCTATTGAATTTAGATGTAATTCTACTCTTTCTTTTAGCTTACCTTCCAAATTTCTTTCAAACATTAATTTTATACCTTCAATAGCTTGAGAAGTATCTTCTGGATAATTTCTAAGAATTATATCTACTTGGTGGTAATCTGTTTTATAATTTAAATACATAACTGCCATTCCCTGAGGGCCTGCATAAACCATTGTTTCTTCATAATCTATATAATTTGGATCTTCCTCAAGTTTCTTTTTTTGTTGGGGGGTAAGAGCATGAACTTTTTTCCATCCATATTCCCTTAAATCTAGTCCATTAAAATCATATTTTCCTTTCATCTCAAATAATTTGTGCATTAGAATTGGTTTTTTGGGATTTTCTTCTCTATCAATACACTGGTGTATCTTAGGCATTTTATATTTGTTATTTAATGTCATTTTATCCGAAATGTGATTTCCTCCTTTTATATGGTTTAATGTGAAGTTTTGTTCTTCTCCATGAACGCTTGTGTTTTGTCATAACAGATGGATGCACTCTTTTTCCAACCCCATATTTTTTAAGGACAGCCCATACTGGGGCCCACTTTGTCTGCCTTCCCTTTTTTGCAAGAATCTCTTTTTTCTTTTTGTTTTTTATAGGCATTTTAATTTATTTCCTCCAAGAATTTCTTTCCCTTGTCTGTTAAAATTCTTCCTGGTTTCTTGCTTTTTACTCCTCGAACAGGCTTTTGAATTTCTGTAAAACCTGCCTTGTCTGCTTGCTGCAAGATGGTTCTTATTATTTTTCCAGAACCTCTTTTGAATGCTTCAGGCTTGAATCCTCTATTCTTTTTTGAACCATATTTTGTTCTCAATCTTTGAACTCCAACAGAACCTTTTTTGTAAATATTTCTTAAAACCGAAGCAGCCCTTTTATGCCAGAAATCTTTATCATCAATAGGTCTTTCTTTCGCAGGCCCAGATTTTACAAACTTTGCCCACTCTGGTTCTTCGAATTCTTTAATTTCTTTTAAGGCTTCAGCTAATTTTATGTTATATTCTTGAGCATTCAGTTCATATATTGAATTTGTCATTTTCATATCGGCTTGTCTTGCGACAATAGATTAACTCATTGAGTTATTTACCTAAGAGTTAAGATTAAAGAGTGTTTATAAAGGTTTTCACCGCATTTCGCGTCGCCATTTTTTCACAATAATTGTATATCCTATTATTTTTGCTGTGTAGGTTTTTCCTAATTTTTCCAGTATCTCATCCGCAATTTTTTTTAGCTCTTCTTTATCTCTGCAACAGCTTTTTAGGACAGAAATTTTAACATTTTTACATATATCAAAATGATTCTTAAGATTCCCTATAAAACTATCTGTAACTCCATTCTTTCCAAGCTGTATTTGTCTTATTATTGGCATTTTAATTAATTTTCTTTAAATTTCTCTCCCATTCTTCTATTTCCTTCTTTTTTACTTTAATTAACTTTGGTTTTGATTTTAATCCCCATGTCCCTGTTTTCATGCCTTTTTTCTTTGTGATATCTTTTCCAGTAAATATATGAATTGCAATATCTTTTTTATTATCTCTCCAATCTTGGCTTTTTGATGCACATATAATTGCTGATTCTTTTATTTCTTCTTTTAGAGGATTTAATTTGTTAATTATGCAAAATGGACTTCCGGGTTTTGCTGTATGAAGGATTATATTCTTTTTTCCGGAATATAATTTGACAATTTCATCATTATTTTCAGAATTTTTCCCAAGAAAAATATTTGTTCCAGATTTTAATACAAATTCTCTTGGTTTCATATATTTTTCAATGCAATAATGTTTAAAAAACCTGTGTTAATTCAACCATTTATCAACTATTTTGAGACAGCGCCGCTGATTCCACCATGTTAATTTTTTATAAGCTTCTTTGAAAAAAACTAATTTATATCCATTATGTTCAATTGAATCAAGTTTTAATTTTCCATCCCCTTTTTCTACTTCCACAGCAAAAAGATGATAAGTTTGTCCGATTATTCCAGGTCTATCATTTAATTTTTTATTATAAATGTAATATCCCTTTTCTCTAAAACGTTTTATTTTTAATATTCTTAAGCCAGTTTCTTCCTTAACTTCTCTTCGAACAGCCATTCTTTTTGTTTCGTATTTTTCAATCTTTCCTTTTGGAAATTCCCATCCTTTCCAGTGTTTTTTCCTTTTGAGGATTACATATTTAATTTTTCCATCAGGGTCTTTGAAATATGTAACACCAAAAACAGATTTTCTATATTTTTTCTTATTTATTTTCATCATTTTTTTTCAGAAAAGAATTTTGTTAAAATTACAATACTTGTAACACAAATTAGCGTAACAATCACGGCACTAAATAATTTTCCCTGAACTGGACTTTGGCTTGATATGTTCCCTACAAATTCAGTTATAACATCTTTCCAAACAAGGGCAATTAAAAATCCAAAGGCAGCCATAATTGCAGTATTAATTGCTTTTTTGAATTCTCTATTAAATTCTCTCGCATGTATTTTTGCTTTTTCTTTCAAGGAAGGCCCCTTCTTTTTATTTTCTAATTCTTCTTCTTTTTCCATTTTCACACTCTTTTAATTCAATTAACACTTTCTAGTTTTTAAATTTTCATTTTCCACAATAAGTTAATTGTAATCTCTTATTATGAAAAGCTTGGCATTCTTTGCAATTTGAATGGCGGGAGCAGGTTAATTCTGGACAACGGCATTTTGGATTAAAAGTTTCATCAATTTTTTCCTCCTCTTCGGGAAAGGGATAATCTTCTTCATTCATTTTTCTTGACAACAACTCCTTCTGAAGTATCATCAATTTTATATCCTAATTTATTAATTTTTTCTCTAATTTCATCTGCTTTCTTCCAATCTTTTTCTTTTCTTGTTTTTTCCCTTTCTTTAGCTAATTTTTTAATTTCAATTGGAATATTTATTTTCTCCTTTTCAAGCAATTTTAAACCAAAAACTTCATCTATCTTTTCAATTGTTTTAAATTTCCCGTCTGCTTTTTCATCTCTTACTAATTTCCACAATACTTGAAGAGCCTTTGGAGTATTCAAATCATCATTCATCTCTTTTTTGAATTCTTCAATATATTCTTTGTTGATTTTTTTATTATTTTCTATTGTTCTACATATATTTTTTAATCTTTCATAAGAGTTTCTTGCATTTTCAAGAGTTCTTTCAGAAAAATCAAGGGGTTTTCTATAATGATTTGAAATAACAAGATATCTTATAACTTCGGGTTTATATTTTTTCAATAAATCTTTTATAGTTTTAAAATTTCCAAGACTTTTGCTCATTTTTATATTCTCAATATTTACCATTCCATTATGTATCCAGTAATTTGCAAATTTTTTCCCATATCCGGCTTCACTTTGGGCAATTTCATCTTCATGATGGGGGAATATTAAATCCTGTCCTCCCCCATGAATATCAAGAGGTAAACCTAAAATTGAATAACTCATTGCAGAACATTCTATGTGCCATCCTGGTCTTCCCTTTCCCCATGGGCTATCCCAGAAAGGTTCTGAAGATTTTGAAAATTTCCAAAGAACAAAATCTTCTTTGTTTTTTTTATCATCTTTTATTTTTATTCTTGCTCCTGTTTTAAGATTCTCTATTTTTTGGTGAGATAATTTTCCATAATCCTTAAATTTTAATATATTAAAATAAATCCCATCCCCCTGGATAGCATAAGTATATCCTTTTTTTTCTAATTTTTGGATTAATTCAATCATTTCTTTTACATATTCTGTTGCTTTTGGTTGGACACTCGGTTTTTCAATCCCGAGTAAAGAGTAATCTTCCATATGTGCTTTGTAATTTCTTTCAGTTAATTCTTTTATTGGAATTCCCAGCTCATTTGATTTATTTATTATTTTATCCTCTATATCTGTGATATTTGAGACAAATTTTACATTATATTCTAAAAATTTAAAATATCTCCTTAAAATATCAAAAGAAATTTGAGAACGTGCGTGCCCCAAATGAGGAACATCATTCACTGTAGGTCCACATACATACATCCCAACCTCTCCTTTCTTCATGGGCTTAAATACATCTTTTTTTCTTGTTAAAGTATTATATAATTTCAAAACCATTCATTAAATAAGAATAAAGGATTTAAAAAATTACTTAATTTAAAATAAACCTTTCTTTAAGGACTAGGGTAGGACTTAAGGTTTAGAATAAACCTTTC
>CAZOAN010000023.1:0-8572 GCA_964577855.1 Candidatus Woesearchaeota archaeon
TCATTGCATTCTTCAGGAGGAATTATTAACAATTCTCCATAACCATTGTCAAGAATGAGTTTATTGACAAATAAAACCTCTCCAAAATCATTTACATAAACATATCTCAAAAGCCTGCTGTATCTATCTTTGTCAGTTATAGAAGATTTTAATGTTACTTCCTTATATAAAATAAGAGAGCGGAGATAACTCTTTGCATCTTCATAACCTTCTTTGTTTTTTTCTGGTGTATCAACACATAAAAGCCGCACTTTTAGTATTTTATCTGAATTTCCATCATAATATTCAAATGTATCTCCGTCTATGATTCTCACCACAGTATTATTTTCAAGTTGAGTCTCATCGTATGGTTTGGGAATTGAAAAAATAAATGCAACTATCAAAATAATAAAGGCCAGGCTTATTAGTATGTAGATTATATTCTCTTTTTTCATATTTGCATAAGGGAGTTAATTGCTATAAATCTTTTGATTTGTGAAAGAGCAGGACAGAAAAAGAATAATCTTTCTCTATACAAGATAATTATTATTCAAAAAGAGATGTTCATTAACTTCAAGGAATAACAAAGAAAGGAATTATGGAGAATAACAATACTTTTAAAGAAAGAAATGAGTTGGTTGTTATATAAAATGGATACAAAGATGGATAATCTGAGTACTCTAAGGATTGAAGAGAGTTCTTCTAGCATTAATGTTCATATTCATTATCCTTTTAGGGATAATTATATACAATTGAAAGGAGGTTTAAATAAATAAACAAAATGAAAAAACTTTTGAAAAAGAAAGTTAATGTGTTTGGAAAAAGTGTGCCGGTGTTTGCTATTGTTATTCTAGGATTGGCTTTAGTAAGTGCTGCTTTGATATCTTTTTGGGGAACTATAACTGGAAGTGTGATTGTTACACAAGGTTTGTTCTTAGATGGAAAGAATTATGAAGCGCAAATAACAGAAACTTGGAATCCATTTACTTCGTTAGAATCTAAGACATTTGTTTCTGCACATTCTTTAGAGAATGATGCTAGTGTAGATGCAGAAGTTCAGTTAGATTATAAGTGTGTGGATAGTAATTGTGAAGGTATTATAACAGGATATTACAATCCTTCAATGGAAAAGATTATAACAGGTGCAGATAGATTGGTTGCAACTCAGAATGATGATGGTGGTTGGGATTGGACAAATCCAGATTTAGTTTTAACAAGTCCAAGTCCAGAAAATACTTTTGGTGTAACTGCTCAAGGTTTGTTAACAGCATATGAACTTACAGGAAATCAAGATTACTTAGATGCTGCTAAATTAGCAGGAAACCACTTAGTTACACTTTTTGGAACAAATATTATAGACAATCGTATTAATGCATTTGATATTGTTTTTCTATATAATTTAGGAGAAATTAGTGGTGTGGATACATATACTAATAAAGCAGATGATTTAATAGGTACTTTAACAGAAGACAATTATTGGGCACATAACTATGGAAGCTTTTGTAGTGCTACAACTGGTTGCACAGCACAAAATATGTTTGATGCTATTAAAAATCGTAGAGGTGCTGCAAATATAGGAATTATTCTTTGGGATTTAGCACCATGGGTAAAGGCTGCAAATTTAGGAGAAGAATATTCTTGGGCAAATGATTTGAAAAATATAATGGATGTTGCATATGATTCTTTAACTAATGATGGTGAACTTTACAATATAGGATTATCAGGTGTTGTTTCAGCAACTGGAAATCCAAGTGCAGTAACAGCTTTAATTAATAAACAAGCATCTACTGGAGAATGGACAAGTGGAAATGGCGCAGAACAAGACACAGCATATGCAGTAATGGCTTTGATGAGTGTTGGAAAAATGACAGAAGCAGTTAAGGGTGCGATATGGCTTGCAAGTACTCAAGGTTCAGAAGATGGTTGGAGTACTCCTGAAAATACAGAAGTAACAAGTGAGGTTTTACAAACAATGTTGCTTACAGAAGAATTAACAAATCCATTTAAAATTGCAGTTCCAGCAGGAGAATCAGTTGGTTTTGCAATTGTAAATCACTTTCCAAAAATGTTAGTTCCAGATACTTATATAATAGAAACAAAAGTAATGCCAGTAACAGCATAAACATATTTTATTTTTATTTTACCAATTTTATTTTAAAGGGAAGAAGGAGAAAGAGGAAAGAAAAATGAAACCCTCCTTGACGAGGGTCTTTCATAGTCATGCCGAAAGGCAAAACACGGAGAGAAAAACGAATGAACAAGAAAACAGCAATAGTAAGTATATTATTTGGGATATTACTAATTGGAATTGTGTCTGCTTCTTTTTTAACTTATTTTGGGAAGATTACTGGAAGTGTTGAGGTTAAAGCTCCGGTGTTTTATTTGGATGGGTCAGTTGTTCCTATTCCACCAAATACACCAAATTTAGCATATAGGTATCTTTCAGCTAATGAGGTTCCAGATGAAGAAAATGTTACTTATTTATTTGATGGGAATAGATTAATTTATGTATCTGAACCCTTAGGACTTGATTATTTTTATGATTCAGCATTCAATATAAAGATTAGAGTAAAAACAAACGAAGAAGGCAATTTATTACAATTAAGAATTACAAAAATAGATAAGAACATGGTAGAGTCTGAAATTTGTGAGCCAGTAAACCCAATAAATATCAGTTCTTGGTATGATGAGTTTAGAATTAGAGAAACATCTTGCTTATCAAATGGAGAAATAATATTAAATCCAACCGATAGAATTGGATTGGAAATTAGGGGAATTGGTGGAACTGCAGAATACTGGATAAAGACTGCTTATGAATCTTCATCTACAGGTTCTTCAAGAATAGAGGTATCAGCAATATGAATCACAAAACATTAACATTAATCATAACAAGCATCTTCATAATTGGAATTATGATTGTTATAACTGCAGGTCTTGTTTCTGCAGAAGAAGAATATATTGGAGTTATAAGCAACACAACAGGAATAGATATCTCTAATTTCATAGCAGGAAGTACAACAACAGCAAATTTCAGTTTTGATTATGAAGATATTTATGATGCAGACAAACATTATCCTCTTATATTCAAAATAAACATTAGTTATCTAGAAGATGCCGAAGAGTGTCAATTAGACGATTGCTCTGTCTGGAAAAATGATTTTGAAATTGATGGTCTTTTAAGAAGATACTATCTTTTTGGTGCATTACATAAAGATATAAAATTAAAATGTAGTGAGGAATCTCCATTAACAATAAATCATCAAATGGGTTCAAATACATTAGATGTCCCAGAAGGGATTTTTTATTGTTATAATACTACTGAAGGAACAATTGAAACCCTAAAAAAACGTAATAAGATTTTCCTTAATATCTTTTCAAATCCTGCACTTTATCCTGCAACATATAAGATAACTGCACAAATGTTTTATGCAAATGATACTTATTCTCCTATTGTAAATATAACTAACAAGAATGACTTTAATGTTTATTATAGAGAAGGAAACAATATTGAAGTTCAAGCAACAATAAATGAAAATATGGGTTTAAGTAATAAATGGGGAACAATTTTCACTCCAACACAAAATATCACTGTTCCATTTTCTCATAAAACAGAGGGAATTTATTATTTTACAAAGATGCTTCCAAATGATATTCAAGAAGGAAATTATATTTTAAAGATAACTGCTGAAGACACAAGTGGAAATATTGGAAATGACAGCACAACACTTAAAATTGACATGACTGCTCCTGTAATAACTTTAGTCTCTCCTGAAGATAAGTCAGTGGTTTCAGAGATTATCCCACTAAAAATTAACGTTACTGACGAGAAATCAGGCACGAATCAAAGCAGTGTTTATTACAGATTAAGAGAAATTATTAGCAAACAAATCTGCCCTGAAATTGGCGTTCCATTGGGAAACTATTCATGTGCAAGAACTGACTGGATAAATCTTCCCTATAATCCTACAACAGGATTTTATGAAAAAGAGGTCAATACAACAGAATTAAATTTAAATTCAGGGGAGTATTGGCTAGATGTGAAAGCTAAAGATATTCTCGGAAATGAAGGATTCCTTGAATAAGATGAAAAAAATACTCCCCTCAATAATTTTAGGAATTTTTCTAATAAGTTTAATTGGTGCTTTTTCTATTTGTGTAGATAAAACCTCACCATCAGCACCATCAAATCTTGCAGTAACAAGTTCAGGACAAAATTTAATTTTAAACTGGCCTGAAGCACATGATGAACCAGACTGTAGTGAAATTGATTATTATATTATTTCAAGAGATGGAACAAAGATAGGAGAAGTTGAGGGAAATATTTTAAGATTTACAGACACAGCAAATCTGCCTGTCGGGAGTTATAATTACACAGTTTTTGCTATAGATAGAGTAGGGCATAATGGCGGACCTGCAATAAAAATTGAAATTAAAACTGCACCGAGCAATGGAGGAAATACTCCTTCTGGTAGTAGAGGAAATACAATTGTCGTTGGAGGAGAAGCTGAAAGTTCTTATGTTTGTTATGAAGATTGGCAATGTAGTGATTGGAGCGAATGTGCTAATGGAGAACAAACAAGAACATGCACAGACAGTGCAAAATGTGGAACAACTTTAAACAAACCTGTAATATCTCAAGAATGTAAAGTAGAAACAACTTCTTCAAGAAACTTCTTAACAGGAGCAGTTACAGGAGTAGGTAACTTTGTGTCATCTCCTGTTGGAATTGCTACGGGTTTTGGAGTTATAATAATTTTAGCTGGAAGTATTGCTCTTGTTAGTTTTAGAAAGAAGAGATTTTCAAAAAAGAATTAATTTTAATCTATATAAAATATAATCAGTTGTAGAGATATAACAACTAATTTCAAAATTATTAAATATGCTTATAGGAAGATTTATATACCTTAGGTGTATATTTATACACTATAGGTTAACAGTCTAAATACACCTGTAAGAAAGTATAATATGGTAACAAAGAATGAAAGCAAAGTCTTAAGAATGATTTTAATGGCTTTTGGAGAAGATTATTCTATTAATTATATTGCAAAACAATGCAATTTAACCCCAAACGGAACTTTTAAAATTCTAAAGAAATTTGAAAATCTGGGAGTATTAAAATTAAAAAAAGTTGCAAACATAAATTCTTATAAAATTAATTTTACAGACAATAAAACAAAAAGCATACTTGAACTCTCTCTAATTCCTGAAATTTCTGGAAAATTGAAATTCAGAATGGAAGATTTGAAACCCTTAAAGAATATCACAGAAATCTGCATAATATTTGGCTCATATATTGATGAAAAAAAACAGCCAAATGATTTGGATATATTTTTTATGATAAAAAAAGAGAATTTTGATAAATATAAAATATTAAGCAGGAAGATATATCAGACAATGCCTATAAAAGTTCAAGATGTTCTTCAAACAAAAGAAGATTTAAATAAAAATATTATTAATAAGGACAAAGTAGTAATGGAAATATTTAGAAAGGGGGTTATTTTATGGGGGTATGACAAATCCATAAAGATAATTGGAGATGAAAAATAAATTAGGGATAAAAATAAAACAATGAAAGATAAACTAAAAGATTGCTTTAAATCAGGAGAAAAAGGAGAAAGACACAAGGGGTTAAGAAAAGTTAAATTAGATGAAAGTTTAGTTGAAGGACATCTTAAAAAAGCAATACATAATTTTAATGCAATGGATGAATTCAATAAAAGGGGATATTCTGATTGGAGTGCATCTGCTTCTTTTTACTGTCTTTATCATTGTTTGCTTGCAATTTTGGCTAAAAATGGAACAGAATCAAGAAATCAGACATGCACTTTTGCATTTATCCAAAATATGATTGACAATAAACAATTATCCCTTACAAACGAAGAATTAAATGAAATATTTGATAAAGAAATAACAGATAATTTAATTTATAGCAATAAAATATTAGATATAAGAGAAAATATGCAATATTCAATTAAAACATTATTAGAACAAAGAGAATTTAATACCCTAAAACAAAGAACAAAAATATTATTAGATAAATTAAGAATGGAAATAGAAAAATGAAAACAAATAATTCTCGTTAATTTTAGAAAGAAGAGATTATCCAAAAAGAAATAATTTTAATTCTATATAATTCTCACATTAACTAATTCTCTTTGTGTCTACTTAGAAAAGTTTATAAATATTGTGGACATAAGATAATTATGGTTTACACAGAAGTAAGGAACATCAAAGGGAGAAAGTATTATTATAGAGTTATCTCTGTGAGAGAGAAAAACAAAGTCTCAAAGAAGAGAGTATATCTTGGATGTGAATTATCTAAACAAGATATATCCTATAAAGAAAAGGAAGCAGATAAAAAACTATTAGGTGAAAATACTAAAGTTAATAGGGAAATTGATAAAATTAAATTAAAAATAAACCATATATTGAGAAAAAATAAGGTAACAAAAGCGGGGATTTTTGGCAGTTATTCAAGAGGGGAACAAAGAAAAGACAGCGATATTGATATGGTTGTTGAGATTGATGATAAAAACATGAGTTTGATGGGGTTTATAGGATTAAACTTAGCCTTGGAAAAGATTTTGGGAAAAAAAGTAGATTTGGTGGAATATGGTGCTATAAAACCTTTAATTAAAGAAAAAATACTTAATGAGGAAATAAGAATAATATGAAAAGGGATATTAATTTATTTATTCAAGATATATTGGAAAATATTAATCTAATTGAGGATTCTATAAAGGGTTTATCAATAAAACAATTTGAATCAAACAGATTAATTATAGATGCTACTCTTAGGAGATTAGAGATAATTGGAGAAGCAGTAAAAAACATTCCAAATTCTTTTAGAGAGAATTATCCCAATATCCCATGGAAAAACATCGCAGGATTTAGAGATAAATTAACTCACGCATATTTCGGAGTTATACTGGAAAGAATTTGGAATGTAATAGAAAAAGATTTGCCTTCTTTTAAAAAAGAAATAGAGAAAATAAAGATTGAAGATTAAAATAATTGGGATTTATTGTATAAATAGAAGAAAAAAGAAATAATTTAATTTTATATAGCATAGATTATCAAAAATCTGTTTTTCCCAACAACAATAAAATATTTATACTCTTATCATTAATTATTTTAATGGATATAACTGAAAGGAGGTTTAAATAAAAATAATATGAAAAAAACAATAATAGGAATGTATGTTTTTGTTGTAACTCTATTACTAGTTACTTCGTTGATTTCTGCATCTATGATTCTCCCTGCAAATGAGAATGCATGGAAACATTCTCCAGTCATAAGTGAAAATGGTGGCTTAGAAAAAGTGGACTTTATTCATTATGCAAAGCCAACAAATCCTGCAAAACCGGCAAAAACAGTAACTTGCTACAAATTAATGGGAGTAAAGTGGAACACACTTCCAGTAAATTATATAATTAACCCAACTAATCATCAAGAATTATCAGAAAGTTTTGTTATTGGTGCAATATCTACATCAGCAGAAACTTGGGATAGTGCAACATCTCAAGAACTGTTCAACAATGCTTATGAGGTAGATTATTCAGCAAGTTATGGTGTGCAAAATTTTCAAAATGCAATTGATTTTGGTGATTATCCAAATGATGGTGTAATAGCAGTAACTTCTGTTTGGTATACAAGAGTTGGAAAGCAGATTGTTGAATTTGATATGAGATTCAACACAAGATTTAACTGGGGAGATGCAGAAAATAATCCTGCATTAATGGATTTACAAAACATTGCAACACACGAACTCGGGCATGCAGTTGGCATGGGCGACTTATATAATAGTTGTATAGAAGAAACAATGTATGGTTATGGAAGTTTAGGAGAAACCAAGAAACGAGATTTAGGAACAGGCGACATCTCAGGAATCCGAGCATTGTATGGAATCTAAACAAATTTAATTTTATTTTTTTCTTTCTTCCTTTCCTTTTTTCCAAATCCTCTTCTTTTTTTAGACCATCATAATCAAAAAAAGAAAGCAATATATACCCCAAAAAACTATTATTTTGCATGGGTAAGGAAATCATTCCCAAGGTAGAGTTTTCTCTAACAGGGAGAAGACTTGAGCATAGACTCGCCAGAGAAGCCCGAAGAGTAATAAATAAAATGGATATTCCTGAAGAAGAAAAAACAGAAATGAAAGATATGTGGTTTGATTATTTGCTTGAATATGAAAAAGAATATAAGAAGTATTGTCAAGCATTTAAAAAATACAATCTTCCTCCCCCAAATTCAATGTAAAATCTTAAATTTAATTCTGCCAGGCAAACTAATTTTTTGGAGAACGGAGATAGCTTTAAAAGCAAATAATATTTAATTCTGTGATGAAAATAAATAAAATTTTTTGGGGAAAGCTTGTAAGCATAGACTTAACAGGATGCAACGACAAGATAACTAAGCCCCAGGAGATTCGGCGTTTCTGCGACAAACTTTGCAAGAATATTAAAATGAAAAAATACGGGCCACTTCACCTTAAAAGATTTGGTGTTGGAAAGCTTGAAGGATATTCATTCATGCAATTTATTGAAACTTCTTCTATAACTGCTCATTTTGAGGAACAGCAAAATCCCAA
>CAZOAN010000024.1:0-7698 GCA_964577855.1 Candidatus Woesearchaeota archaeon
AGGACAGGTAACTATTTTTATTATTATTGCAATACTTTTAGTTTCTTTAACTGCATTATTTTTTGTATTCAAAGATGATATTATAAAAGGGAGAATTCCTTCTGAAATAAGTCCAATCCACAACACACTTGTTTCGTGTTTGGAGGAGGAACTTTCTGTGGGGGTTGATGTATTAGAAAGCCAGGGAGGATATATTTATCTTCCTGAATATGAATCTGGCTCTGAATATATGCCTTTTTCTTCCCATTTAAAATTTTTGGGAAATTCTATTCCTTATTGGTATTATGTTTCAGGAAATAATATTGAAAAAGAGCAGGTTCCTTCAAAATCTGAAATGCAAAATCAGCTTGAAAGATTTATAGAAAGCAGGGCAAGGACATGCCTGTTTGACAATTATTACTCTCAAGGATATGAAATTTCAATGAATGAACCAGTGGCTAGTATTGGTATAAAAGCTAATGAAGTAATTCTTAATTTGAATATGGATTTTTCAGTTTCAATGGGAGAAGAAAGCTATGTGGTTAAGGAACATAAAATTGTTCTTGATTCAGAATTAGGTGCCCTTTATGATTCTGCTTTAAAAGTTTATAATGAAGAACAAAAAAAATTGTTTCTTGAAGAATATGCTATTGATAATTTAAGGCTTTATGCTCCTGTGGATGGGGTTGAAATGACTTGCTCCCCAAAAATATGGGATGCAAATGACATATTTAGTGAATTACAAAATGCAATTGAAGCAAATACCTTGGCTTTAAAAAATAGCAATAATAAAAAAGAGTATTTTGAAGTTGAAATACCTAATGTCCCTTCAAGGCAGAATATAAGGTTTTTAAATTCTGCAAATTGGTCTTATAGTTTTGAGGTTCTTCCTTCTGAAGAAAACATTCTTATTGCAAATCCTGTTGGAAATCAGCAAGGTTTGGGAATTTTAGGTTTTTGTTATGTTCCTTATCATTTTGTTTATAATATAAAATACCCTGTTTTAGTTCAGGTTATTTCTGGAGAAGAAATTTTTCAATTTCCCTTGGCTGTTATAATTCAAAGAAATCAACCAAGACAAGTTTCAGGAGGAGAAGCAGTTAAAGTAGAGGATGTAGAATTATGCAAGGATAAGAATACTCTTACAAATGTTAGGGTTTATGATTCTAGTTTAAATCTAGTTGAAGCATATGTCTCTTATGAATGTCTTGGAACAAAATGTAATATTGGAACTGCAAAAAGAGGAAAAATGTCTGAAGAATTTCCTCAATGCATAAATGGGTATGTTACAGCAAGAGCAGAAGGTTATGAGGATGCTAGAGTCATGTATTCAACAACAAACGAAGGAAGCATAAGTATTTATTTAACTAAACTTTATGATAAAAATATCCAACTTAAAATAGATGGGCAGAATTACAATAAAGAAGCTGTAATATATTTTGTTTCAGATGATTTTTCAAAAATTGTTTTCTATCCCGCGCAAAAAAAGGTGAAATTAGGAGAGGGAGAGTATGAAGTTCAGGTTTATGTTTACAAGAATTCAAGCCTTGGATTTGGAGCAACAACTCAAGAGCAGTGTGTGGAGGTTCCGCGTTCTTCAATAGGCGGGATACTTGGATTAACAAGAAAAGAATGTTTTGATGTTGAAATTCCAGCCCAAATTATATCAAATGCATTATCTGGGGGGGGAAAAGCAAATTATACTTTTTCAGAGAGGGACTTGAAAAATTCAAATGTTATGAATATATATGCAGAGAGTCTTCCTTCTCCAAATTCCCTGGAACAGTTGCAAACCAATTATATTCTTTTTGAAAGTAAATCTTTGAATATTGAATTTAAATGAAAAATAGGAAATTTTTTAGCTTCGGCAGGTGGAATTCGTAGATGAAAAACAAGAAATTATTTTTAAGCATGTTTTTTGTATTTGGAATTCTTATTTTAATTTCATTTGTTTCAGCTTATACTCAATCTTCATATTCAAGCCAGTATAATAATGCTATGGGGCTTGGTATTTTTTCAGGAGCACAAAGTCTCAGGGTTGATGAATCAATGTGCCAAGAGGGAACTGATTTTCTTATCCAGATTGGTCCTTTAAGTTGCACCCCAACTGTAGTTAGAAGTGATTTGTTGGAAGAAGAAAATGTAAATGTTTTTTGCCAGTTAACTGCTACTCAAATAAATCCTTTTGTGGATGTGAAAGCAATAGATTGGATTAATTTCAAAAAAGAATATCCCAGAGAAGTTTTAAGCATGGGTTATCATCCTGCACAGGCTGCACTTGGATATACTGAACAGTCAGGTTTAGAAGGTTCTGCTGGTTTGAGTAATCTTGGTTATGTAGTTATTACATTGAAAAGGCAACCAAATGAATCTGCTCTTACAAATTGTGAGAAGACTGCTTTGGGAGGGGAGGTTTGCTGGGTTGAAGGAAATTTGACAGCACGTCTTCGCTATGATATTGAAAATGTTTTTGGAGTAGGAAAAGCAGTTTTTTATCTTCCTGTTATGGATGATGAAGAATGGCAGGAAAATTATATTCAGTATAGCTTTTGGGAAGGAAGAGGTTATTTAAGAGCAGAAGCAGTGGGGGAAGATGATGCTAGTATTTCAGTTTATTCAGATACTTCTGTAGCTAGTGGTTTATCAAAAAGAAATAGGGAATATAATCTTGCAAGATATAGTTCTAATATTAATCTTAAAGAGGGAGAATCTTCATATAAAATCTTTCTCCCTGGATTGAGTCCATGTCTGGCAAGCTTGAAATTAACTTTAAATGGAATTGAAAATCCAGAAACAAGGGCAATATTGAAGATTAATGAGGATTATGTTGAAGTTGCAGGAGAAGAGAAATTTCTGGAAAACAAATGCAAAGTTTCAGGCATAGAAAAAAAGGGAATATCTTCTGAAGTTAAAATTACCTGTAATGGTGCAGATGTGAGTAGCGAGAGAAAACCTTTTTATTTGAGAATTTTTCCGAAAGTTAATTTAAGTATAAATGGGAAAACTAAATCTTATGGGGTTGGTGATTGGCTTTATAAATCAGAAGATGGGGAGAAATCAGTATACCTTGGTTATGTTGGAACAACAGGTGATACAACTGATGTAGAAGATTTGTATGTTTATCTTGTCGCATTACCTGTGCACAAAGAAAGCCTTGCAGATTCTGAAATTTCATCTGTTGCAAATCATGCCGAGGGAATAATGGCTTCTTCGGATACAGGCGCGAATTTTTGGGATAAAGCTTCTGATGTTGGGAAAAAATTTGCAGCAGCAACAATGCAAATTGGAAAATGGGCAATTAAGGGAGAAGCATTCAATAAAATCTCCTACAAAGAAAAATCTGTTCTCTCTTTACCAAAAAATATACTAGGAAGTTCTGTTTCTATTCAAGGTTTTTCAAATCCTGAAGAGAATGGATTTATGACATTAATAACAACAGAGTATCTTTTGACAGAAGAAAAAAGTGTGCTTTATGGAGAAAAATATTTTTTTAAAGATGGTGATAAAGTAAGTGAGATGTTCTTGACAAAGAGCAAGAGCGGGGCTCCATTATTTTTTATAGAGACAGGACTTACTATAGGTATTAATCCTAATCCGGTTGGTCCCTTAATTGGACCGTATTCTAAAGTTTTAGGAATTTTTCAGGGAGAAGGTTGCACAAAACACGAGGATTGTTTAAAGTATACGTTATTTCTTAATAGTCTGGATAGTTCAGATTACAAATCTTTTTTTGATAATATAGTGGGTGCAGAAGTTATTCCGGGGGAAAATAAACTTGTTATTAAAAGGGCCTCTTTTACTGAATTTGAAGAGCAGGAAGAATATCTTGAAAATTATAAAAATGCAATGAATGATTTTGAGACAGTTGTTAATAGTTTTTCACAGGAAGTTGAAAAAGAAAATTCACTACAGACTTTGGGAGAAAGAGCATTGCAGGAAGAAATCTTTTTGGCAAATAAAATAGGACAGAAAAAAACAATGCTTGAATTATGCAAAAAATTTGAGGAAGATTATCCTAATTCATACAGAACTCTTGCACTCTGCAAAGATGATTTGAAATTATCAAGTTCAGAAATAAACGTGAGGGACATAACTATAAATGGAATTACAAAAAGCATATCTTTTGAAGGAATAAAAGAACCCAGTATAAATGATTACAGTGCCACAGTGCTTGTTCAAGGGCCAAATGGAAGAACAGCATCTTATGATTTAAGGAAGAATAAACAAGTTCCTCTCTCCGGATTTAGGGAAAAAGAGGATGAAGAAAAATTACAAAGCACAGAATATATTATGCTGACAGAGCTTGAAAGTGATTCAGCTAGTATAAGATTAAATCTTGGAGACCAGAAATTTTTTGAAAAGCAGTTTTTATCAGATACAAAATCTTTCAAAAAGGGAGTTTCTGCAAGATATGGCGGATATACTTTCACACTGACAGATGTTAACTTAGAAAAAGTTGCAAAGGTATCAATAACTTCAAGAGAAGATTTTGCTGAGAGTGAAACAGACTTCAAGTTCAAAATTGGAATAGAAAAAAGAAATACTCTTTTGAAATTGTCTCCTGATAGAGCACAAGAAAAGATTAACTCTCTCAATAATTCTATAGCAGAATGGCAAAAAGCTTCAGATGCACTTTATATAGTTGTTAAAAATATGAAGGCTGCTTGCATAGGCGCCGGGGCTGTTTTGACTTTTAAAAATTTTATTGCTAACTATGGAGGAAAATCAATAGCAAGACAAAAAGTTATGGGGGGTATTAATGATAAGGGAGGATGGAATGAAAAATGTACAGAATTGGTTTCAGCTAAACCCAGCCAATACAAGTCAATGGATGACTGTTTCCTTAAAAATTCTGATGCTATTGAAATAGAGGTAAATGAATTGTATGAAATTATGAAAATTCAAGATGGGGAAATTAAGAATATTGAAAATGTAAATATGCAAAAGGGAAGTGGATTATCTCAAGATTATGTCAATACTACTGGCTTTGTAGGAGATTATTCTGAAAAAGTAAGGCAAACTTTAAATTCTCTATCTGAAGAAGATAAGAAAAATTTAGATATAAGAAATATTGAAACAATTCTCACTCTTGATGGATGGAAGAATAATAAATATACAATAGAACAACTTAGAGAGATTGAACTTTATTCTTTATATCTTAAAGGGGGTGAGAATGACGAAGTTGCAACAAAAAGGTTGGCTTCTGTTTTATCAGATATTGAAGTGAATGCTGAAAAATATGTTGAAGAAAATACTTTTGAAAAAGAAACAGGTATGGAAGATAATAGTCTTGTTGATTCTTTTGATAAAATTATAAAAATGAAAGAAATACAAGTTGTAAATAGAATTCAGTTTAAAGATACAAAATATGCAAGCATGGGGATAGAAGGTTCAGAAGGAATTACACCTTCTCCTGCAGATTATGTATATGCAATAAAAGATAGAAGCACAGGAAAAAAATATGTTACTCTATATGATATTGACGGGGTAGTTATTCAAACTTATGAAATTATAAAAACAGGAAATATAGAAAAACTTCAAGTTTATAAAAATGACAAGGGAGATATTAAACAAAATCCTTTTGATTTGTACTTTAAGAAATATGATAAGGCTTCTTATGAAAATGCATACAAAGCTTCTTATGGAAGTTCTTCAGTTTTGTTGAGATATTACGAAACCTCTCCTTTCAAAGGGCTTCCTTCAGTTGTTCCTTTTGATATAAATAAAGGGTGGTATGCAGGAATAAAATCTCCACAGACTTCTTATGATGCTTCAGGTGTTGTGAAAAGCTTTTGGGTTTGCAATGTTGCAGAAAATGGAATAGAGGAATTTCAGCTTGAAGGATTTGGTGATGATATATGCCAATTGTTTAATCTTTATACAGGACAGGAATATACAAATTTTCCTGGATTAGGTGAAAGTGAATCTTATAATTTAGTTATAAGGGCACAAACTGCTATTGAAACTGCACAGAAAGCCAGAGCACGTCAAGAAAGATTAACATCTGTTTCTATTGAAGGAAGAAAAATTAAAGTTGGGGAACCTAGTGTTCAGACTCCTGCAGTTCAGTGCACAGATTTCATGTCTGCTAAAGATTGCAGTTTGCTTTTCAATTTATGTGACCCTGTAATCTGCCCAAGTTCAAGATGTAATTTAGGGGGAAATTATCCTGTTCAGAATGTAATACAATCAGGAATAATAGGAAGTATGGTTTTGTGTTATCCTAATGCAAAATGGAATGGTGGAGATGTTTATGTGCCTGTTTGTCTGACTGGTATTCAGGCTGGACTTGACAGCTGGATTTCAATTCAAAAATCTTATAGAGATTGTCTTCAAACAAATTTAAAGACAGGAGAGACAATAGGAATTTGTGATGAGATTAATAGTATTTATACTTGTGAATTTTTCTGGAAGCAGGCTCTTCCTATAATAAACTCTGCATTGCCAAAATTACTTGGCATGATTACAGGACAAAATAAAAAAGGAGGAGGAGAATATCAGGGAATATCTTCGGCTTTGGAAACTGCAAAAGATTCAGTGGATTATTTCAAACAATATTATGCTGCAGATTCTTACAGAGCTTTCAAAGTCCGCTCAACTGAACAAGCAGGAACAGAGATATGCAGCACATTTGTTTCTTTAACTTATCCTGATGAAGGAAGTTTCTTGGATAATTTAATTGAACCTGATTCACCAGTACAATTTACAGGAAAGTTTGATGAGATTCAATTAACTACTGTAACAAATCCTCCAACTTCACAATATAAAGTCTATTATCATATTTATGCAGGAAAAGATTCTGGAGCATATTATCAAGTTTATTTAAGAGGTTCTGGAAGCTCATATTATCAAGATACTGCTCAAAGAAGAATTGTGAAGTCTGATTATATCCCTAGAGGAGGATATGCATCAGAGACAATAGACTTTACTGCCCCATCTGGATACAAGGAATTGTGCATTGTTGTAAATGGGCAGGAAGAGTGTGATTTCAAGGAAGTATCAACTTCTTTTGCAGTTAATTATGTGAGTGATTTGTATCTTGCTGAACAGACATCTACTACAGATATAAAGACAGAAAAGGAATGTATATCTGGAACTTCAAGCTTGTATAGTCTTCTGAATTTAAATGTCCAGAGTGCAGCAGAAAATATAATTGACCCTTCACTTTACACTCAAGGAATAATAAGAATTTGTTCAACAGATGATCCGGGTGTTGGAACTGATGCAAGTGCAGGCACAGAAAGTGCGAGGTGGCAGAAAGTTGGTTATTGTGGAGATAATAAAATAGGGTGTTGGATAGATACAGAGAGTGTTAAAAATGTTATAAGAACAATGAATATAGAAGAAAATGCATTGAAAGAAGTTAGCAAGGATTATGTAGGATATTTGTCAAAGGATTATTTAAATGAAGAAAGTTTTAACAGTAAAATAGATGAAATTAAAAAAGAAACTTCTGATACAAGGAGAATAGAACTTATTGGAGAAATTTTAAACAAAGTTTTCTTTAATAATCAAAAGGCACAATTATTTTTCTGGAGAGGAAAGTCTTATTCTAATTTGGCTATTGCAGAATATAAAATTTTTGATGAAGTGAGAAAAACAGCTGAAGAAATTGCAAAAGCTAAAGCAGAGGCAGGAGCAATTCCAGAAGAAGGTGAAGAAATCCCGGAAGCAGATGTAGGGCTAGGAAGTGTGAAAGTTACTTATCCTGAATATATA
>CAZOAN010000025.1:0-7040 GCA_964577855.1 Candidatus Woesearchaeota archaeon
TCACCGCTTTTCCTGTTGATGAATTCCCTAAAAAATAAACATAATCATTTCCATATTTTGCTGTTTGAGCATTTGTTGTAGCTAACCAAGCAGTTCCATTCCAATAACAATATCCTGAAACTTTTGTATCTCCACAAGTCTTAGTATAACTAATTGTTTCATTTGTCCACTCCCAGACATTTCCAGTCATATCATAAACACCTTCTGATGAAGAACAATTAGATAAACCACTTACATATTGGCTTGTATTACAAGCATAATTTCCTCCATTATATACACCTAAATAAGAATAATTACACCGAGTTGAACCTCCTGTATTGCAAAAATTAGGTGAAGCAGCTAAATCTAGTGGTAAATTATAATACACTCCATTAATATCCGCAGCTCCTAACCATTCTTCACTCGTGCACAAATGTTTTCCTGCATTAGCACACATTTGTCTTGCTTGTTTTTGAGATACTCCTACTAAAGGAGCTACATTAACTTTAGAATAAGCTAATGCAGTTGTTCCGGTATCTGAATTAACTCCTCCTAAAATACCTACAGTTGGAACACATATAGTTGGACAAAAACCTGCTCCAGTCCAATTAGCACAATTATTCATTACAATTTCACAACCCGGGGTAGATGCTTCATATTTATCTATGCAATATCCATTTAGTTTATTTATGTAAGCCATATTTTCTGGACATTGAATTCTTTGATATGTCCAACTCAAGTTATTTAGAGAAACATTAGAGCCTGTATTGAAAATCTGGCTCGTGTAAGTTCCGTTATTATAAGAAAGATTAAGCTGAACTGCATTATTTGTTGTGTTATATTGAGTTTGATTATAAGTTCCTTTATCAAAATCAGGTTGAGATTTGTCTATAAATGTTGAAGCAAAAACCAAAGAAATAACTGAAAATATAATAATTAAAACAACTACTAAACTACTCTTATTTAATCTCACAATTTTTTCATCCTCTTTTTTAGTTTTCATTTAACAGTAATTTTTCCTCATTTCACCTCGTTTAGAAAAAAGATAAATAACTATTTAAATATTCTCATAACGAGAATAAGATATAAAAGTAATATTACATCTTCTCTAATACCTTAATGCGACGGTCTATATCTGGATGTGTACTCCCAATATTCTTAAAAGGATTTGCAAAAAACAAGGGTGCAATTGCTTTGTTTACTTTTTTCTCTCTTGATTCAACTCCATAATCCTGCTTTATTTTTTTAAGAGCTCCAATTAACCCTTGAGGATATCTTGTAAATTTAACTGCAGTAGCATCGGCTGAATACTCATGTTTTCTTGATATTGAAAGTTGAACAAAATAAACAACAATAGGGGCAACTATTGCGAGAACAATTCCTATAATCATAAATATTGCTCCTGCTTTATTATCATTTCCGCCTCCTCCTCCTTTAAACCATAAACTTCTTAAGAAAATTTCAGATATAATTGCAATCATCCCTACCATAACAGCAACTAAAGTCATATACCTTATATCATAATTGCCTATGTGTCCTAATTCATGAGCCAAAACCCCCTCCAGTTCTCTTTTATCTAGTTTTTTTAAAGCTCCTTCAGTAACACACACAACAGAATTTTTTGGATTTCTCCCAGATGCAAAAGCATTTATTTGATTGGAAGGCATAATATAAAGTTTAGGCATGGGCAATCCAGAAGCAATTGTCAATCCCTCAACTATATTATAATAATCTCTATATTCACTTCTATTTGCTATTTTTGCCCCGGCACTCAGGACTGCTATCTTGTGAGAATTATAATAACTAATTAATATATAAGACAGTGAAAAGATAATGGCAATTATCATTATGAAGAAAAAATATCCAGAATCAAAAGCTTTTGAAATAACATAACCAAATAAAAGAAAAACAAGAAATATAATTACAATCAAAAAAAATGACTTCCTTTTATTTTTTGAAATCTGGTCCCTAAAATCTATTCTTGTATATTTATCCATTTCAGATGAAGTAAAAAAGAATTTATTAAGGTTTTGATAAATTATTTTAACAAACAAAAGGTTTAAATATACATATGTATACATATATATACTCAAAGCAAAATCAAATAAAAATCAACAGACACTGCACGGAGTAATATAATATGGAAACAACAATACGTTTGAATATTCAGACCAAAGAAGATTTGGATAAATTCAAACAATACAAAAATGAAAGTTACAATGAATTGATTAGAAAATTAATTTACATTGCTACCAAATGTGAAGATGAACCTAAATTATCCCAGAAAACAATCAAGGAAATTAAAGAAGCAAGAGAAAGAATTAAGAAAGGGGAATTCTATACAGAAGCTGAGGCAAAGAAAATACTCGGCTTGTAAGATGTATGAAATACAATTTGAGAAGAGGGCTTTAGATATTCTGAATAAATTAGAATACAATGACAAAAAGAGAATTTGGAATAAATTGCAGGAATGCAAACAGGAACCATTTAGATATCTTAAACATTTAGAGCAGATTAAAGGCTATAAATTAAGGGTAGGAAATTATAGATTAATAATAGATGTTCAAAAAGAAATTAAAGTTTTGTATGTTTTGAAAATTGATAAAAGAAGCAGAGTTTATGATTAATATTTTAAGATTAATTAAAACTGCACTTTAACTGCTTTTCGTTCAGCCTCAGCAATCTGCAAATATTTTTTCTCCTTGAAATTATACAATCCTGCAAACACCCTCCCAGGGAAAGTTTTGCATTTGTTGTTATAACTTAAAATACTATCATTGTAAAATTGTCTTGAATAAGCCACCCTGTCTTCTGTTGCAGCCAACTCTTTTTGCAATTCAAGAAAATTTGTATTTGCCTTTAAGTCAGGATAGCCCTCAGCAATTGCAAAAATTGTTTTCAAAGCAGATTCAAGCTGCCTATCTGCTTTAATCTTTTCTTCAACACCCTTTGCCCCAACAAGTGCTTTACGAGCATCTGTTACTGTTTTTATAGCCTCTTTTTCATGCTTCGCATAGCCTTTAACTGTTTCGATAAGATTGGGAATTAAATCAGCTCTCCTCTTCAACTGAACATCAATCTGCCCAAGAGAATTTTCTATCCTATTTGAAAGAACAGTAAATCTATTGTAATACCCTGCAAATATAATTATCAATAATGCAGCCACTCCAATTAAAATCCATAATTCAATCATAAACAGACAAAATATAATTATATTTATAAACTTAACTAAATTAAAATAATTAAAATGGTGAAAATTGATAAAAAAAAGTGTATTGGATGCGGAGCCTGTGCTTCAAGTTGCCCGGAAGTTTTTGAAATGAATGATGATGGAAAGGCAGAAGTAAAAGCAAATGCAAAAAGAGATTCAAAATGCATAAAAGAATCTATAAAAAATTGCCCTACAGAAGCAATCTCTAAATAATATTCCGATAAATAACCCAAAACCTTTATTAATATATAAAATTTAATCTATTTATGCTTGAAAAAGAGGGGAATAAAAGTGATTCTAAAAATAAACCTGATTTTATAAAATGGTTTTCTGAACTGGATAAAAATTCTGGACTGGTTGCAGGTGGAAAAGGTGCAAATCTTGCAGAGATTTATAATTTAAAGATTTCAGTCCCTCCGGGATTTGTGGTTACAGCCCAGGCTTATGATTATTTTGTTGAAAAATCAGGAATAAAAGAAAAAATAAAAGAGCTTCTGAAAACAATTAATTATGAAGACACAGAACTGCTAAACAATGTTACAGAAAAAATCAGAAAATCAATTACAAATTCTGAATTCCCAAAAGAAATGGAAGAAGAAATTTTGGAGGCATACGAAAGCCTTGGTGCAAATGATTTGGGTTCTGCATATGGTTCTGCTTTGGATATATTAAATAATGCACATGAGCCAATTTTCGTGGCTGTCCGCTCTTCTGCAACAACAGAGGACTTGGCAGAGGCAAGTTTTGCAGGACAGCAGGATACTTTTGTCAATATAAAAGGTAATCCAGAATTGCTGGAAAGTATAAGAAAATGCTTTGCATCAATGTTCACTTCACGTGCAACATATTACAGGCATAAAAAAGGATTCAAACATGAACAGGCACATCTGGCAGTTGTTGTCCAAAAAATGGTGGATTCAACAAAATCCGGAGTGATATTTTCCAAAGACCCGACATATAAAGATGACAATGTAATTATGGAGGCTGTCTGGGGACTTGGAGAAGGAATTGTTTCAGGAAAAATAACCCCAGACAAATATGTTATCTCAAATAACTTGAAAATTAGTGACATAAAGATTGCTGATAAAAAAATTGCCTTGACAAGAAATTCATCTGGAAAAACAACTATTGTGAATTTAAAAGAAGAGAAATCAAAACAGCAGGTGCTTACAAACAGCGAGGTAATAAAGCTAGCCAACATTGCACTGGAACTAGAAGAACACTACAAAAAACCACAGGATATAGAATTTGCAATTGAAAGTGATGAGATATATATTGTTCAAACAAGACCTATAACAACAATGAATAAAAGAATCATTTCAGGAGAGTCAAAAGAAATCAAAGGAGAGGCAATTCTAACAGGCTTGGCAGCTTCTCCCGGGATAGCTTCGGGAATTGTTAGATTAATTCAAGACTTAAAAGACTTGCCAAAAATAAAACAAGGGGATATTCTTGTAACAAAAATGACAAATCCAGACATGGTTGTTTCTATGCAAAAATGCGCTGCGATAATTACTGATGATGGGGGATTGACTGCTCATGCTGCAATCGTTTCAAGGGAGATGGGAATTCCGGCAATTGTCGGAACAGGAGAAGCTACTAAAAAATTAAAGGAAGGGGAAATCCTAACTGTGGATGGATTTACTGGCAAAATTTACAAAGGGAAAATTTCAGAAAATCAAAAAAAAGTAGTAGAACATGTTACAGCAAAAACAAAAACAAAAATAAAATTAATGGTTGATCTTCCAAGTTTTGCTAAAAGAGCCTCTGAAACAGGAATAAAATCAGTTGGTTTAACTAGAATGGAAGGAATTATATCAGAATCAGGAAAACATCCAAATTATTTTCTTGAAAAAAATAAAATAGAGGATTATGAAGAAATAATTTTCAAAGGAATAAATCAAATAGCAAAATATTTTGATGAAATATGGGTAAGAACTTCAGATATAAGAAGTGATGAATTCGCAGGCCTGGAAGGAGCGCCAAAGGAAATAGAAGCAAATCCGATGCTTGGATTTCATGGGATAAGATTCAGTCTGAAAAATCCAAAAATATTCAAAGCAGAATTAAATGCCTTAAAAAGAGTTAGTGAATCAGGAAAAGAGATAGGAATAATTTTGCCCCAAGTTATTCTTGTGGAAGAAGTAAAAAAAGTTAAAGAAATACTAAAAGAAATAAATTTTAACAATGCAAAATTAGGAATAATGATTGAAACTCCCGCAGCAGTGCAGATAATAAATCAACTATGCGAAGAGGGAATAAATTTCATCTCTTTCGGAACAAATGATTTAACACAATATATGCTAGCAGTTGACAGAGGAAATGAAAAAGTCCAAGATTTATATGATGAAATGCACCCTTCTATTCTTTATCAGCTTGAATATGTAATAAGGGTGTGCAAGAGAAAAAATGTAAAAACAAGTATATGCGGACAGGCTGGAAGCAAAAAAGAAATGGTAAAATTCCTAGTTGAAAAAGGAATTGACAGTATAAGTGTAAATGCAGATGCTGCATGTGAAATAGCAAATTATGTCAGGGAAATAGAAGAAAATATGATAAGAGGAACTGATAAAGAACCAAGAAAATATAATCCTAATGATAATTTAGATGAAGGAGAAATTCCTCAAATAAAAGGAATTGAAAAATTGAATAAAAAAACCAACCCAAAATAACCTTTCTAAATATTTATAAATATTTAATTCCTATATAAATGATGAAGAAAAAGAAAGTGAATAAAAAAACAGTAGTTAAAGAAATAGGTGACAATAAAGATTCTTCCAAAAAAAAGAGAGATATGGAAAAAATTCTAATAGAAAATTTTGTATCACTTCAAAAAGTGATGGTTAATTTATCTGTAAAATTTGACAACCTTACACACCAAATTTCAAAACTTCTTGAATTATTTGAAATATCTGCAAAAGCACTTGCTGAAAAGGATTTTGAAATAGAAAAAGGTAATAAAGAGAATGTAAAGATTATTGAAAAAATAGAAAATGTTTTAGAGCAAAATAAAACAATAGCTAGAGGATTAAGTTTAATGCATGATAAAATGCCTGGTCCCCAAAGCTCTTCTTCTCAAATGCATGAAAGGTCAATAATCCATTCCCCTCCAAAATTACCTTTTAGGCCTATTCAAAGAACTCCTGCGATAGGAAGGGCTCCTGAAGAATATCACAAACCTATCTCATCAAATGAGCAGTAATTATTTAAGCACAAAAAAAGAATTTAATTTCACACAATTTAAAAAATTTTTCTTGCTGGAATTTACAAGACAATTAATAAAACATTCAGTCCCTTCTGAAATTTTTGAATTGCAAACAGCCTTAGAAAAAGAGAAAAAAGACAAGCTCGAAGAAGAAAGGGAAAAGATAAAAGAGATAATAAAACGCAGAGAAAAAGAAATTTCAATAAAATCCAAAGAAAGAAAGACAGAAGAAATACGCTCAATTATACATCCTTCTATTGGCATGTTTGAAACACAAAAAAACCCCCACATTAATCCTTTCAGAAAATCCTTCAAAAAAGTCAGGCTTTCAATACCTGAATCAAGATTCCCTATGCATATTCAATATATAAGACCTGTCCCCATAAACAAAGAAATTGAATTGGGAAAGATAAATCCCCTAATAAGAGATTCTATGGTAAGAACAATTGAATGCTATGGGCCTGGAGAAAATATTGTGGTTCAAGGAAATATGGGAACAAAGAAAACAGGAATAATTTTGAATAGAGAAGAAATAGAGGATACAATACAAAGATTTTCAAAAGAAACAAAAATACCTGTTCAGGAAGGAATTTTCAAGGTGGTTGCCGGAAGATTAATTTTTTTAGCCATAATCTCTGAAATAGT
>CAZOAN010000026.1:0-6629 GCA_964577855.1 Candidatus Woesearchaeota archaeon
TTTAAGTAAATTTTATTAAGTCTTCTTTTTTGTATTATTAATGAGAAAGAGGGGTAAGAGTATAAAAAAGGATTTTTATACTAAGTCTTTTTTAACAAAAAGTCGTAAGGGGATTGTTACAGAGTATCTTCCCTGGCTTTTAATAGCTCTTGTTGTTTTGGTTATTGTTCTTATATCAATATTTTTCCTTAAAGAAAAAGGAGTTTCTTTCATAGATCAAATTAAAAATTTATTCAGGAGAAGTTAATGGAAATTACAGTAGGAAGTTTAATAAAAATAATTTTAGGTGTTTTGGTTGTGGCAGCAGTTGCATATGGGTTGTATATTTTCTTTACTAATCATGTTATTGATTCGTTCAAAAATATAGGCATCAACACTACAGTTAAATTTTTAATGACTTTATATTAAGATGAATAATTTTAAGGGAGATAAAAGGGGTTTCATGCTTGGAGAGGAAACTTTGAAGATACTCGTTGCAGTTATCTGCATAATCTTCTTGGTTTATATTTTGGTAGCTATTTATAATTCCAACACGTCTGCTAAAAAAATTGAAGAGGCAAAAAATATTTTGTCAAGAATTGAGACAATTATAGTTTCTTTGGAGGAAGGGGCAATTGAAAATCAAGATGTGCCTAATCCCCAAGGTTGGCATTTATACAGTTTTATGGAAGAGGAAAAACCTAATTCTTGTTTGAATGATAATTGTCTTTGCATATGTGCTAATTCTTTAATAGAAAGTATTAAATCTCAGGCAAAAAAATGTGATGAGAAAGGTGCTTGTTTGGTTATATCAAATCTTGCAACATCCAATCTCAATTTAAAAATAAAAGATGTTGATGAACTCTTGTTTATAGGAATTAAAAAACAAGGCGGGAAAATTTTGATTGGAGAATTAAAATGAGTTTTGATGATTTGATAAAATATTTAATATGGATAATCTTCTTTGGAATTGTTTTAACAGGTTTATTTTTTATGCTTAAAAAGTTGGGGGTTTTATAGTCACAAATGAAAAATAGGAAATTTTTTAGCTTCGGCATGGAGAACTCGTAGATGAAAAATAGGAAATTTTTTAGCTTCGGCAGGTGGAATTCGTAGATGAAAAAAATAAAAGGGGAAATAACAACACAGCAGATAGTCTTATTAATAATCCTTTTAGCGAGTTTTTTAATAATTTTATTTTTGCTTTTCAGATTGGATATTGGAAAACAATCAGATAGTGAGATATGTCATAATTCTATTGTTATGCGTGGGAATCCAGTTCTTCCTGCAGATGCTATTTCCTTGAAATGTTCTAGAACTTATGTTTGCATAACTAAAGATGGAAGTTGTGAGAAAATGACAAAACCAGAAATAAAGAAAGTAAAAACTAAAGAGGAAGTTTATAATGTTTTGGCAGAAGAAATGGCAAATTGCTGGTGGATGTTTGGAGAAGGAAAAGTGAATTATGTTACAGATACTATGAAAAAAAATAATTATTGTTCCATATGTGCACAGGTCCTTTTTGATAATAGTTTAAACGAAATTGAGGGAATGGAAGAGAATATTAATAAAGATGAATTTTATAATTATCTTTCTATGACTCCTCTTCCAGAAGGGGAAATGAATTATGCAGAATATTTTCTTGGGACAAATGATATTAATAAATTAAAAGAAGAATTATCAAATAAAGCAGATAAAGAAGTTGGGTTTGGGACAATTAAAATAGGAGAGCAATATTTTATTGTTATGGGTATTACAAGTGAAGTTAATACTATTGGTTGGGTGATAAGGGGCGCTGCATTGGGGGGTGTTGTGGTTGTTGGGCTTGCAACGTTTGGTGTTGGAACTGCAAGTTTTGCTGCAGTTTTAGTGGGAGATATTGCAGCAGGAGTTATAGGAGCAGGAGGAGCAGGAATTGCGGACATGATTTCTCCAAAAATTGGGGCAATTATGGTTGATGGAGATGGAATAAAAAACAAATTTATGACTCCCACAATTCAAGGAGCAAATTCTGAGGAATTTAAAGCACTTAATTGTGAAGAGATTCTCACTTCTTCTTAGATAATTTTATTAACAACATTTTCATATTTTTTATATGAATAAGAGCAAATGTGAAATTTGTACTTTATCATTTAATAAATAAAATGACAAAAAAGGGGACAATTCTTGTTGAGAATGTTATTTTTATAATACTCAATTTGATTTTTCTTGCAGTGCTCATTTTATTTTTAATAAAACAGGGAAGTGGAGCAATTGTTCTTGAGCAGGTTTATTCAAAGCAGACGGCAATGCTTGTAGATTCTGCAAAACCTGTTATGCTGCTTAAGATTGACATGGAAAAAGGGATAAAGATTGCAGAGAAAAATGGAATTGATTTTAATGATGTAGTTAAGATAGAGGGAAATATAGTTAGAGTAAAATTAAGCAAAAATGGGGGATATACTTATGCTTTTTTTAATGATGTTGATGCAGTGTCTTATGCTGAAAGAGATGATAAAAATGAATATACAGGGATGTATGTTCTTACAATAAATAAAAAGGAAACAGAAAATGAATAAGTTAGGTACAGATAAAATTCTTTCAATGTATTGGTTTATTATTTTAACTCTTGTGGCTGGCGGAATATTTGCCATGGTTTATAATTTTTATGGGGCTCCTTATGATGTCCGAAATATAGAATCAGAAATTCTTGCAGAAAAAATTGCAGATTGCATATCAAGGGGGGCAATTATTGATTCAGAATTTTTTGTAGAAGGAGCCTTTAATACTGAAATTAGTGAAGTCTTTATGGAAAAGTGCAATTTCAATTTTAAAGTTGAAGGGGGTTATGGAGATAATAAAGAGATTCAATATTTTTATGAGGTAGAATTTTACACTCCTGAAGATGTAGCAAATCCGAAATTTGGTTTTTATGGCGGGAATAATAACTGGAAAAGTGACTGTTTTATAAAAAAGGAGAATAATAAAGAGTATGCCAAACTTGCAAAATGCACAGAAAAAAGATTTTACGCTTTAAGTGAGGAAGGGAATCAATATTTAATTAAAATTTTATCTGCAATTGGAAAATCCGAAAAAAATGTTAGATAATAAGAAAGCGCCAATAAAATTGTCTCATTACAATTTTTTTGCAAAAAACCGTAAAGCGCAGGTTGGAGAATCTATTACCTGGGTAGTTGCCACTATAATTTTGATAATTGTTTTGATTATTTTTATTTATGCTTCAATTGCCTTGGCAAAAACCAAATCTCTTAAATTAAATGTAAAAGAGGATTCAGAGGATTCTGCTGATTGGATAAATTCAAAGACACAAATAGCATATTCAATTAACAGCAATAATAAAAATAAAATTGAGGAATGGATTTCCCAGAATAATGAAAATGAATAAGAGGGGGGATTTGCCTGTTACTATTTTGATTATAGGAGTATTTGCAGTATGTACTTTGGCTCTACTCAGTTTTTTTTATTCTTCCTATCAAATTCATAAGTCTTTTGTTGGGGTTGAAATGATTGAAAAAGCAAATGTCCAGATAGAATCTCATAATTTGGAACATTTTTATATATACAAGAATGTAACAAAGATTTCTCCAGAATGGGGATCTGGTTGGTTAAAGGAGAAAATTATCTTTTCTGTAGAATATAATCCTTAGGCTTATTATCTGGTAAAAGAAAACATTTTTAAACAAAATAATCTATTATTTCATAATGGAAAATAAAAAAGAGCCAATGAAATTGTCTCATTACAATCTTTCTATAAAAAATAGTAGGGGGCAAGGAATGAGCACAAGTACAATAATTTTGCTTATTTTAGGGCTTGTTATATTGGTTATTCTTGTTTTAGGTTTTAGTTTAGGATGGAATAAAATTGCTCCTTGGATAAATACAAATAATCTGGAGACAATAAAAACTTCATGTGGGGCTGCTTGTTCTACGAATAGTGTTTATGATTTTTGTTATGTGAGCAGAGATATTAAAGATGGAGTCAATAAGAAATTTGGAGCAACTTGCCAGGAACTTGCAACAAATTCTACATTAATATTCAGAGGATATGGCATAGAACAATGCTCTGATTTGTGTCCGATTGTTCCTGTTGGATAATCTCAAAATGTCTAATTACGCTTGTTCTGAAAGAAGAAATAAGAGAAAGAATAAAATGAAAGAGAAAAAAAAGCATCCCTATAAGAAAGGTGGAAAATTAAGAAATTTGGAGATTAAGGCTTGATTAGTTTTAGATTAATTTTATAAAATCATATTTCTTGTTAATTATATGTTGGAAGTAATTTTTTTAATAGTTTTGGGATTGATATGGATTATATTTGCAGTTATACAAGATTTAAAGAAAAGAGAGATAGCAAACTGGCTTAATTTTTCACTCATTCTTTTTGCCTTAATTTTCAGGTTCTTTTATTCTTTATTTAATAATCAAGGATATAGTTTTTTTTATCAGGGCGTACTTGGTTTTGGGGTTTTCTTTATAATAGGAAATTTACTTTATTACGGAAGAGTTTTTGCTGGAGGAGATGCAAAGCTCATAATGGCTTTGGGAGCAGTTATCCCTTTTTCAGAAAGTCTATTTGCAAATCTTAATTTAGTTATGATCTTTTTTGCTTTTTTCCTTGTTGCAGGGGCATTTTATGGAATAATATATAGTTTAGTTTTAGGAATAAAAAATTATGGGAATTTTAAAAAGGAATTTTCTAAAAAATTTAAAAAAAATAAGAAGTTTTTTTATATGGCATTAGTCTTAAGTTTGATTTTGGTTGTTGCTTCAATTTTTATTAGCACACTGGTTTTTCTTGCTATTCTTATTATTATATCCCCTTATATTTATTTTTCAGCAAAAGCAATTGATGAATCTTGCATGATTAAAAAGATTAATACAAAAAATTTAACTGAAGGAGATTGGCTCTATAAAGATGTGAAAATTGGGAAAAAACTGATAAAAGCAAAATGGGATGGGCTGAGCAAAGAAGAGATAATCCTTTTGAGGAAGAAAAAAAAGGATATTCTAATAAGGCAGGGAATTCCTTTCAGTCCTGTCTTCTTAATTAGCTACTTAGCATTAATCTATATGCTAATAAACCAAAAGGTATATTTATTTTAGATATTTTAATGATATTTTTAAGGAATTCTTTTAGGCAACCAAAGTTTTGATTCTTTGATTTTCTTTATTTTTGCCTTTTTAATAGTTTTTATTTTTTGTTTTTTTTCAAGCATTTCTTTCAAACTTTCAAGTTCCTCTTTTGATATTTGATTTCTTTTGGAATTAAGAGTTTCATTACTATAAACCGGGAGAATATTAATTATCGTCTCCCCAAGAGAGTAGGCAGATGAAATTAAAACTTCTTTGGGTTTAAATTTTGTTTTTATTTTTTTTGCTATTTTTTTTGCTAGAGAAAAAATTGATTGGGGGATTTTTCCGGATTCTGATACTGCTTTCTTTGGGATTATTATTGTATGCCCCTTTGATATTGGTTTTATCTCAAGGACAGCTATAGAATCTTTATTTTTATCTATAATGTAAGAGGGGATTTTTCCTTCTGCAATCAGCCTAAATGGATTTTCATTTTGGCTTGGTTCTTGAAGCTCTTTATCTTGTTCTTGGTTTGGCTCTTGGACTATAAGTTTGTTCTTCCTGAGAAATTCAAGAAATTCCTTTTCATTCATTGAATTTATGCTCTCTATGGCTGAATTTTTTTTATCTTCGGGAAAAGTTGATTTTATTTGCTGTATAATTTGTTTTTTAAATTCTTCAATTTGTTCATCTGAAATTTCCATATTCTTTTAATAAAGAAAGAGTTAATAAGTTTTATGCAATTTTACGTATGTCAACCAGTTGAACAGAAGCGACATTTTCTATTTTTGAAAATTTATCTTCAAGACTTTCTACATTTTTATCATCAGGATAAAAAAAGAATACAATGACTGCCTTCAAACCAAATGCAATTGGTTCTATTGAATATTCTTTGTTTTTTCCTCCAAATTTTTCTACTATCTCTTTTGCAGATTCTTCAATAGATTTAAGATTAACTTCTGGCGAAACCGGCATTAATTTATATTTTGCTCCATTTATTCCAACCATATCTTAGTGTAAAAAAAGAGGTTTATAAATATTTTGAGAAATGTTGTCTCAAATTTAAGTATCACAATACTTATAAAATACAGGGATTTTTTTTGTTTATGATGTTTGGAAATTATGATAAAATTGTTGAAAAAATAGCAAAGTTTTCTGGACTTAAAATAGAGGAAGTTAATAGGAAAATTGAGGCTAAGAGAGCAAAGCTTTCAGGTTTGATAAGCCATGAGGGAGCTGCGCAAATTGTTGCTGCTGAGCTTGGAATAAATTTTGAAAATGAAAAATTAAAAATTGATGAACTTCTTCCTGGAATGAGAAAAATTAATCTTTTTGGAAAAATAATAAATCTTTTTCCTGTTAGAACATTTAAAACTCAAAAAGGAGAAGAAGGAAAAGTTTTGAATTTTATACTTGCTGATGAAACTTCAAATATAAAAGTTGTTTTATGGGATACAAATCACATCTCCTTAATAGAGAAAGGGGAAGTTAAAGAGAACGATATTGTTGAATTATCTAATGCTTCTATGAGAGAAAATGAAATACATCTTGGAAGCTTTTCTGAATTCAAAAAAAGTAA
>CAZOAN010000027.1:0-5950 GCA_964577855.1 Candidatus Woesearchaeota archaeon
AATTTTCAAACGGAAAGACACAGGAAGATATTGTAAAAGAGGTTATTGATTCAATAAAGGAGGGGAATAAGATAATCTTCATTCATGGAAAATGCGGTACGGGAAAATGCTTAGATAAAGATTCGCTAATCTTCTGCAAACCAGAAGGAGAACAAGGCTTTAGTTATTATAAAATATCAGAAGTAGAAGGTAAGGAAGGAGAAGTTATATCTTTAAATGAGGAAGGAAAATTAGTTCAAACTAAATTCACAAATGTGAGAAAGACCGGGCAAAAGAAATTGTACAAACTAGTTACAAAAACAGGGAGAGAAATTATTGCCTCCGAAAATCATCCCTTTTTAACTATAACTAAAGAAGGTTATGAATGGAAGAGATTATCCGAGTTAAATCCATCTAATTATATATGTTTATCAAATAAAATTCTTTTAGAAGAGTGTCTTAATTATAATGAAAATGAGATAAAAATATTGGGGCATTTAATTGCAGAAGGTAAATTTGGTGATAAAGCTGGTTCTCCAAAATACTATCAAAATAAATATATCACCCCATTAATAAGAAAAGATTATGAAGAATCCTTAGAAAGATTATTTCCAGAGGGGGAAATTAGAAATAACCATAAAACAGAAGTTACAATTGTATTTAATAATAAAAATACCAAGTTTGGAACAACAAATAAATTAAGGTTATTAATAAGAAAACATGGTCTGGATGGAAAAAGATCTAATGAGAAATTTGTTCCTAAAGCTATTTTTAATTTAGATAAAAAAGGCATTGCATTATTCTTAAGCAGATTATTTTCTGGAGATGGAAGTATATATTCTAGAAAAGGGGGGCAAATTGTTATTGAATATTCTTCTATATCTAAACGATTAATCCAAGATGTTTCAATACTTCTTCAGAGATTTGGAGTTCAACACACTATAACCTCAAAGAAATTTAGAGAGAATAAAGAATATTGTTGGAGGATATCCATATCAAATCATAGCAATTTAAGTAGGTTTATTGAAAATATAGGCTTTATTGGAGAAAAACAAAAGAAAGCATTTGAAATATTACCTAAACTTAAAGATCATAAATTTACTAATATTGATAAAGTGCCAAGAGCGATAAGAGAATATCTAAGAAACCTTGGATTTAATTACAAGGAATTAGATAAGTTGCTCAACACTAAAAAGCAAGAGCAATATGTTTTTGTTCAAAGTAAATCTAATTTCTTGAGATCTCATTTAAATGAAATTAATCAAAAAATTAATGATAAAAATATTTCTTTTATTTGTAGTGATAATATCTTCTGGGATAGAATAAAAAATATAGAATTTATAAAAGATGATGAAACTTATGATTTAGAAGTGCCTAAATTAAACAATTTTATAGCTAATGGAATAATGGTCCATAATTCGGCTATAGCATTAAATATTGCAAAAGAACTTGGAAAAAGTTCTATAATTGTGCCTAGCAAAGCACTTCAACAACAATATAAAAGAGATTATGAAGAAAATAAATATCTTCTTAATAATAAAAATAAAAAATTAAAAATTTCTGTAATAACAGGAAGAAACAACCATCCATGCAAATTTCTTGAAGATAATAAAAATGCAATCCCCTCACAAAAGCAAGAAGTTAATTCAAAGTTGTATGATATATTTGAAGGAAGAAGAGAAAAATTAAAGGAACTTATCTCAAAGGATTTGTCTGCAGACAATAAGAATATTCCATGTAAAATTGAAATAAAAGAAAAAAATTTTCAAAGAATAAAAGAATACTTGAAACAAAATAAAAAAGTTAATTCAAAAAATTTTGAAAAAGTATCTGATATAAAAAGGATGTCTATAGCCCCAGTTTGCCCGTATTGGAGTCCAGTTGTCCCTGAAGAATATGAAATAAAAAATATGGAATATGAAGATAAAAGAAAATATACTGGGATTCAGGATAAAAATTTTGTTTTTTATAAAAGAAAAAAAGGATGCCCTTTTTATGAACAATTTAATTCATATATTGATTCAGATATTATTGTCTTCAATTCTCTTAAATACAAGCTTGAAAGCGCTCTGAATAGAAAACCTTCTACTGAAGTTGAAATAATAGATGAATGTGATGAATTTCTTGACAGCTTTTCAAATCAAAGAAATATAAATTTTGACAGGCTTCAAAATTCTCTTACTCACGCAGTAATCCAGAAGGAAGAAAGTTTTCAAATTATACATGAAATAAATGAAATATTAAATCATATTAAAAAAAACAATAAAATTAATGAACTTGTAAGAAATAAAGAGATTGTAGAATTAAAAAAAACAGGATTGTATGATTTGTTTAAGATTTTTCTTAAAAATTCTGAATTTATGAATGAAATAGATGAAGAAAGTTATGTTTATGATGTTGAAAACACCATAAAAATGTTTGAAGAATTTATGGGGGAAACTTATGTAATATTTGAAAAAAGAGAAGAAAATTTAATGGCGAACATAGTTACAATAAATCTTGCAAAGAAATTTAAAGAACTTGTTGATAAAAATAAAATTGTTGTTTTAATGTCGGGAACCCTTCATTCCAAGGAAGTTCTTTATGAAATTTTTGGGATAGAGAAATTAAAAATAATAGAAGCAGAAACCCAAAATCCAGGAAAAATAAAAATATTAAAAACCGGGAATGAAATGGATTGCAAATATTCAAATTTTTCTTCAGGAAAAACAGAAAGAAAAAAATATCTAGAGGCTCTTGATAGATGCATTGAAATTGCAAAAAAGCCAATTTTAATACATGTTAACAGTTTTAGAGATCTTCCTGATGAATTTGAAAAAGACAAATTTAATCTTAAAAACACAATTACAAGAGAAAACTTAATAGAAACTCAAAAAGAGGATAAAGAAGGCTTAAACATAAAAAAATTCAAGGAAGGAGAAATAGATGTTCTTTTTTCAACAAAATGCTCAAGAGGGGTTGATTTTCCTGGTGATGAATGCAGAAGCATTATATTCACAAAATTTCCAAATCCCAATGTTCAGGATGCATTCTGGAAAATACTTAACAGAACAAACCCCCAAAAATATTGGAGTTTCTATAAAGACAAAGCACGAAGAGAAATTCTTCAAAAGATTTACAGGGGATTAAGATTTAAAGGAGATGAAATTTTTCTTATGAGCCCTGATTCAAGAGTTTTGAATTTCTTCGGGTAAAATTAATTTTTCTCCTTGTGAGATATTGTGAGAGACATCTTGTTTTTTTACCAGAGCTTTCCATATTAAATATACAAATACCAAAAGATAAGCAATACTAATCCAAATCAAAATTGTGTACAAAAGATTGTGGGTTCTTACAAATGCTTCTCCAAGGTAAGTTTGTATAAAGATTATAGGAACAAGCCCAAATGAAGTTCCAAGAATAAAAGATTTAATCTTCATTTTGCTCAAACCAGAAAGATAACTAAATATATCTGACGTAGTGAGAGGATTTACACGAAGAAGGAACAATGAAAAACCACCATATCTTTCAGAAAAATTATCAAATTTTTTTCTTACATTTTTATCAATTTTTCTTTCTACAAAATTCCTTCCAAATTTTCTGGCTATGCTAAAAGCTATAAGTGCTCCTATTAAATTCCCTACTAAAGTGAGGACCCCCCCTAAAAATGCTCCAAATAAAGCCCCTCCAAGCGTATACAACACTAAAGGAGGAATTGGTGCAAATACCACCTCCAAAATTATAAGAAAGATAAATATTACATAAGAAAAATTTCCAAAAGAACCCACATATTCCATCAGAGAATCTCTATCACTATTTGCAATTGAATAAATAATTCCTTTTGAATAATAAGAATAACAAATCCCTAAACAGATTAGAAGAAGGATAAGAATTATAATGTAATTCTTCTTAAGAAAATTAAGAACTTTTTTTATTTTTTTCATTGTAAAAATATATTTTTGAGTTATATAAACATAATGAAATTAATTCATCTCTTATTTTTCTTCTTGAAAAAGAAATATATCATCAATAATAAAAAGGTAGCTATATAACTTATTGCAAGCCCTATAAATATTTTAAACAAAATGGTATTTTCCCCCACTGCTTTTCCAAAATATGTCTGGACAAAAATTGCAGGGGCTAAACCTAAAAGAGTCCACATTAAGAATTTCCAGAATTTAATTCTTGTCAAGCCTGCAATATAACTCCATATATCAGAAGAAGTTAAGGGATTTACCCTCAATAAAAAGATTGAAATGGAACCATATTTATCCGAAACCTTATCAAATCTATTAATATGTTTTTTTGATACATTTTTTTCAACAAACCTTCTTCCATATCTTTTTGCAAGTTTAAATGCAATTGAAGAACCAATTGCTACTCCAACCATTATAAGGCCCCACGAAATATAAGGTCCAAAGACAATTCCTCCGGCTACATAAAAAATAAAAGGGTGAATTGGAGCAAAAATAATACCCACAATAATCAAAAGGACATAAATTAAAAAAGAAATCTCCTTAAATGAAGAAAGAAATGAAATTAATTCTTGTTGATTAAAATTTATTAAAAAATAAAAAAATCCCTTTGTAAGATAAGAATACAAAAAGAATATCAAAACAGCAAAAATGATAAGGAGAATCGTCCAATCAAAAAATTTCTTTTTGTTCATGTTATTATTGAATAAATTCAGTTATATATAATTAATCTTCCCCGAAATTTTCATAAAGTTATGCGGTTATTTTCATTAAATATTCTTCCCTTTTATCCTCATCTTTTATTTCCCCAAATATTTTAAAACCTAATTTTTTATAGAGGGCCACCGCAGGAAGATTATCCTTATAGACACTTAAGTTAACTTCACATAGTTTTAATTTTTTAAATGCAAAGTCCAAGAGTAATTGGGAAGCTTCTGTTCCAAAACCTTTTCCTGAATGTTCTCCCAACATAATTGAAATTTCTGGAAAATTTTTGAATTCCTTGCTATCAAAAAGATTAATGTCCCCTATTGGCTCTTTAGTCTCTTTATTTAAAATGCAAAAAGTCATGTTCTTGAAATCCTTTCTCCATTCGTCATGCATTTCCTTTACTTCTTCTTTAGTGTATTCCATTTCTTCTTCTCCTAATCTCGATTTTAAATCTTTATTACAAAGCCATTTATGATATAGTTTATAAAACTCTTCAGAATCTGGAACTGGAGCAAGAATTACTTTCTCCCCTTTCATTTCTGGAAGTTGATTATTATGTTTTTTATTATACTCCTCTATTGTATGGGATTTGATTTTCATTTTATATTATATGAATAATACATTAAAAATCTTTTGAAGGAACACCCCCGCCAGGCGGGTATAAAAAGTATTACAGTCAGCAAAAAAGGGAACAAAAGATTTATATATACTTAATGCATACATAAAATATGCAAAAAGAACAGACATCAATCAGGATTAGTTTCGATTTATTGAATACCTTAAGAAAATTTAAGGAAGCTAATGACAGCTATGAAGATGTAATCTGGGATTTCATTGAACCCCATTTAGAACTTTCCGAACAAACAAAAAAAGATATGGAAATATCAAGACAAGAATATAAAAGAGGAAATTTTGTAACGCTTGAGGAAGTTAAAAAAGAGTTTGGCTTCTGATGGAAATTATTTTTTCAAATCATTCTAAAGGACAGCTAAAAAATTTAGATGCAAGAATACAACAAAAGATAATTTTTATTTTGGATAAGTTCAAGAATAATCAACCAGTAGACATAATCAAATTAAAAGGCAAGGGAGAAGAATTCAGGATAAGAACAGGAAATTATAGAATACAGCTCCAGAAAGTAAAGGAAGGATTTCTGGTAACTAAAATTGGCAAAAGAGAAAATTTTTATTTAGTATTTTTATAAAACGCCTGCCATAAGTATCGTTTTAAGAAAGTTTAACCTAAAAATAATACGCCCCCGCCAGGAGTCGAACCTGGGTGCCCAAAGGGCCCTGCTCACTTGCTTC
>CAZOAN010000028.1:0-4006 GCA_964577855.1 Candidatus Woesearchaeota archaeon
CCACCCTGCAAAGAAACAATTTCCACAGTGTCCTGGATTTTTTCCTCCATGCATTCCTGTATGAATGCCGACGGATTTTTTGTTTCAGTTTCTGCCCCAGAAAATATTTTTGGATAAAACATATAAACCAAAACTCCAAGAGCAATAATAAGCACAGCAATTATTATAAAAATAGTAACCTGCCCCCTAGAATTTTTTAAAAAAATTCTTGGTATGCCTCTTTTATTTGACCCCTTTTTTCCCCTCATCATTAATTTTAGACGATATTCTTGTTTAAAAATATTTCTCAATTTCTCAATTTATTAATTAATCATCAGTTTCAACTCTTGGAGCAAGAATAAATGAAATTTCCATATTTTCTGTTTTAACATCCATCCTTAAAGGGTGATCATCAGCAAAATTCAAAATTGTTTTATCACATAATTTTGAAGCCTTTATGAATTTCTGAAGATATTCAAGGCTGTATCTTGCCTTGCAGGTTTCTGCATGTATACTTGCTTCATCCCCTGAAAATTCAGTTCTTGTGGAGTTCAGCCCTTTTGCTTCTATTATAAATTTTTCTTCCTTAATTATAAAGGAGCATGCATCTGCAACAACTGCACAATCTTCAATGGAATCTATAAAATCTTCAGATTGTATTTCAACTCTCGAACTAAATTCAAGATTTGGCATCTCTTTATCCTCGCTTTCAATATCTATAAGGCTGAGTGTGAAATTTCTTTTTATTCTGTCTTCCATTTGAATATGCAGCAAGTTTTCCTTTTTTTCAAGTATGAGGGGGCCAGAACTTCTTTTTAATATTCTCTTAAGGCTGTCAAGATTAACCCCTAAAATTTCACTTCCAGAATCAAATTCTGAAAATGCTTTTTTTGGAATTCTCAAACCAACCATTGCAACATTTGCAGGATCTATTGCAGTTATACTCAGCCCGTATTCATTGAGTTTTATCTTTACTTCAGTCACCAATTCAGAAATTAATTCAACAGCTTTTGATAATACTGAAGAGTTTTCAAGTTTAATTCTCATACAGAATAGAAGATAGTGTCATTTTTTAAGCATTGCTATTGTTAAGTATAGAATAGTTATTAAAATGCCCATTCTGTATTAAATTATGGATTCAGGAGAGATTTCTATTAAAGAGGAAAGAATAAGAAAGATTACCTCTTTGTATTACTCACGTCCAGAGATACAAAAAGTTTTGTTTGAATTTTCAAAAAATAGGGAAGTCTGTCCAAGGTATTTTGAGGGTTTTGGAAAGCGCCCCGATGTATTTGAATATCCTGGAGATATTTTTGAGCTTGTTAAAAAGGGGGCAACTTCTTTTCATTGTTCTGAAGAGAGGTGGAAGAATCCTCTTAAAATTGAAACTGGAATGAATGAAAAGCAGTTAAATGAACTAAGGGAAGGATGGGATTTAATTTTGGATATAGACAGTAAATATATAGATTACAGCAAAATAATGACGCTTGAAATACTCAAAATACTAAAATTTCATGGGATAAAAAATGTGGGGCTGAAATTTTCAGGCTCAAAAGGCTTTCATTTAATAATTCCCTGGAAAGCTTTTCCAAAAGAAATAAACATGGTAAAAACTTCAGATATGTTTCCTGAATATCCACGGATTTTAGTTAAATATATAATTGAGCAGACGAAAGATTCTTTAATAGAAAAAATAAGCAAGTTATCCCGTCCAAATAGATATATAAAAGATTATCAGGCCCCAAAAGAAGTTATGCCTGATTTGATTTTGGTTTCTCCAAGACACTTATTTAGAATGCCTTATTCTCTTCACGAAAAAACATCTCTTGCAAGCACTGTCTTAAAACCAGAAGAAATAGAAAATTTTCAGCTGACAGATGCTAATCCCATGAAAGTAGAAATAAGAAATTTTATGCCGAATTCTGAAGAAGGAGAAGCTTCTGAACTTCTTGTGCAAGCTTTGGATTGGTATAGAGAAAATAGCAAAGACACAGTAAGAAAAGAAATTGATTTTAAGCCCATAAAGATTGATAAGATTTTAGAAGCCAATTTTCCTCCTTGCGTGAAAAATATTCTTAAAGGAATCTCCGACGGAAAAAAAAGAGCACTGTTCGTTCTTATAAATTTATTTCGTTCTGTTGGAATGGATAAAGATGAATTGGAAAAAAGAATTTATGATTGGAACAAAAAAAATGAAGTTCCCTTGAGAGAAGGATATATTCAAACCCAACTTTCATGGGCTTACAGAAAAAAACCTATAATGCCCCCAAACTGCAGGGAATTTTATATGGGGATAGGTATTTGCCAGCCCGATGATTTTTGTAAGTTGATAAAAAATCCTATAAATTATTTAGTAAGAAAGAGTTACAAGCAAAATAGGAAGAAGTGATTTTTATAAAAATATTTATAAACAAGAATTGGCTTCACAATTTATGAAAAGGGAAGTGATGTTCGTCTTTATATTTATGTTTCTCTTAATTTCTATTTCACTAGTTTATGCAAGTGAAGAAGAGCAAGTTGAAAAAGCTTATTCCTGTCTCGAGGGTAAAACAAACACAACTGCTAAATGTTCTGCGCTTTCATTTGATGAAAAAGTATTTTCTCTTTTGGCAACTGGTAATTGCCAGAATGAAACATCTAGAGCAAATATTACCTCAAATCAATGTTGGACTGATTTAATTAATTCTAACTCATGTAAAATAAAACCCACAGCACAGGCAGTTCTTGCTTTAAATGAGAAGAAAGTAAACACAACAAAAGCAGAAAACTGGCTCTTAACACAAACTGCAATCCCTACAGAGATGGATTGGTTCTTGGAAATAGAAAGTTCAAAATCAGTAACCTGTCAAATAGGCTATCTAGAGAAGTCTTATACTCTCTCAATAGGAGTAGATAAAAAAATATCTTCATCAAATTTAGGAAATTGCTTGACTTTATCTACTGGAGTCTATAAGGATTATTTTCTTTTAATCTCTCCTTCTTGTTATAATATGAAAATTGACATCTCATGTAGTGAGAGTTTTATAACCACCCTCTTGTTCAAGAAGAAGGACTCTGACTCAAATCCTCTCAATGTTCTGGAAGGTCATTCAGCTTCAGCAAGGGGAACAACAACTGAAAAAGTTGATTCTTTCTGTTTTTCCCAGAGCGGAATCTGTAATTATGAAGGAAGTTTATGGGCTACATTTGTTTTATATTCACTTAACTATGATGTTTCAAGATTCATGCCTTATTTAATCACAATGATGGATGAGAATAAAACATTTCTTCCAGAATCTTTCTTGTATTTCTTAACAGGAGAATTTAGGGTGGAATTATTATCAAAACAAATATTTAATAAATATTGGGATGTGTCCGGAAATAAATATTATGACACTGCTTTAGCTTTGTGGCCTTTCTATTATGAATCCCCTTTTGAGAAAGAAAATTCAAAATCCTGGCTTTTAGAAGTTCAACAAAAGACTGGGATAAATACTGGATGTTGGAATAGCGGAAATTTAATAGATACATCTTTCATATTATATTCAATATGGCCGAAATCCCCTGCTCTTCTTCTAGGAGAATGCACTTTTGATAGCGAGTGTAATTTTGGTACATCATGCGAAATATCTTCATGTGATTATGGATGGTGTTCATATGAACCTCTTGGTTGTATACATAATGATGGCTGTTGTAATTATGGATGTACTATAGCTAATGATAATGATTGTGATCCAGGAGAGAATACATGTAATACAGCTAGTGATTGTAAGAATTATGTTCTTCCTGATGAGGATAATTATTGTTCTGTTGATAAAACTAAAGTTTACAAAAATGATTCAAAATGGATTTGTGAAAATAAAGTTTGTGCTGTGGATGAAACACCAAAATTAGTAGAGAGTTGTTCTATCAATGAAAAATGTTCTGCTGGAAGTTGTTTGGGTATTATAGATATCCCAGATGATGAATGTGAGAGTACTTATGATTGTGATTATGGGAAGAGTTGTATTAATGGTTATTGTATTTTAGATGAGGCTCTTGATTGTAT
>CAZOAN010000028.1:4106-5799 GCA_964577855.1 Candidatus Woesearchaeota archaeon
TATGGAGAAGTATGTTGTATAGGGGGAACATGTGAAAAAGAATCAGAAATAACTTCAGATTGTGAAGATAATGACGGGATATGCAAATCTTCTTGTGGGAATAATGAAGAAGAGGATTTTAATTATGATTGTGATTATGGGGAAAGTTGTTGTATATCAAAAGTAAAGCTAAAATCAAGTTATTTATGGATATGGGTTTTGTTGATTTTAATATTGTTTTCAGCTTTGGGAATTGTATTTAGAGATAAATTAAGAACTCAGTTGCTTAAATTGAAAACTCTATTTGGAGGAAAAAAAGATAAAAGAAGATTTGATATGCCTTTAACTCCTCATCCAAATCCCCAAGGAAGAATTTTGCCACGAAGAATTTTTTCACCCCAATCATCAGGAGCCCCAGTTCGCAAACCTTTCGCTCCACAACATTATCCAGCAAATAAAAAGCCTGAGGAAAAATCTAAGAATGAATTGGATGATGTTTTAAAGAAGTTGAAAGAGATGGGTAAATAAATTTATTAACTATTTTTACTTGAAAAAAACATGAAAAGAACAATCCCTTTATTTTTGCTTTTAATTCTAGCCTTTCCTGTAATTTCTGCAATTGATATTAATATGAATTCAAACATTTCAAAAGGAGAAACAATAATTGCTTCTGTTTCAGGAAATTTTTTGGATCCTATAACAAAAAGCAATATTTATTTTTACAGAGGGCATGTAAGGACTTCTTTTGATTATGATGTTGCTAAAATAGGAGAAAATTATTATATTTATGTTCAGACTGTAAACAAAGCAGAAAATAATTATTCAATAAATATAAGTGGGGTTCGTTATCTTGTTGGTTCCCAAGTTTCAAGTGAACAGATATCAAAAAAATTCAGGATAACAAATGAAACTGCTGATTTCTTAGTTAGCCCAGGATTTGTTATAACTGATGGAAATTTTTCTATTAAAGTTCAAAATCTTCAACCCTTGCCTATAACAATAGGATTAGAAACAGAAGTAAATTCAGGAAGTTCAAGTGGCATTTTTGGATTTCTTTTTGGAGGAAAAGAAGCTGAACAGTCTATAACTTTATCATCAGGAGAGATAAAAAATTTGTATATTAAACTTGAAAACATATATGAAACAACAATAAGAACAATAACTTTAAGTACAGATAACACTGAATATAAAATTCCTTCTTATGTAATCCTTGAAAATCTTCCGGTTCCTCTTCCAGAAGAGAATACTACAGTTGTTCCTAATGAAACAAATATAGAAGAGGAAGAGTGTTCTTTCTTTAGTAAATTGTTTGGGACTTGTGGGACTAGTAATGTTCAAAATGAAACTCAAGAAAATGAAACATCCGACAATGAAATTCCATATAATAATCAAACAAATCAAACTTTGACTAATCAGACTTCTTCAAATGCAGATTATGAAGTTGTGAAAGTTGGAAATAAAACAGTTGCTATTAGAGACGGAGAAATTTTGAATGAATCTGCAACATCAAGAACATGCGCGCAAATCAAAGGAGACATATGTTCTTCAGGAGAAATTTGCCAGAATACCACAATTTATGCAAAAGATGCAAAATGCTGCATTTCAAAATGTGTGAAAGAAGAAGAAAAGACAAATACAAAGCTGGTAGGGTGGCTTATCATTGCAGTTATATTTCTAATGATTTTATGGTTTTTTGTTAAAAAATTTAGGGGAA
>CAZOAN010000029.1:0-5747 GCA_964577855.1 Candidatus Woesearchaeota archaeon
CCTCCTAAAACTAATTTAGGAGAAAGAGAATTAACAAAATTCCCTGTCCCTAATTGCCCAAAAATATTTTCCCCCCAGCAGTAAACATCTCCTTTTTCTGTTAAAACACAACTATAAAGTTTTCCTACTGAAACCTGTTTGACAACAACATTATTTCTTTTAGCCCATAAAGAAATTGTCAGATTATCCGTTATATTTAAGGAAGCTGAATTTGCAATTGTTATTTTATCCCTTCCACTGAAACTATAAGCTCCCCTGTATCTTCCTGCTAAATTGAATATTGCTCCAAAAACAGTTCCATTATTTTCATACTTGCTTAAATCTCTTACAAAAGAATCATTTTCACCAAGTCCAGAATTATTTTCAAAATTCATCATTAAAACAAGGGAATTATTGTAAAAAGTATAATTTGTTCCATCCCAATTAAAAATAAGTTCCTCAAGCCCAGATAGATTTGTTATTGAAGAATTTATCTCAAAACTATCTGAAGTTGTTTCATAATTATCTGAAGGAGTTGGATTCACAAATAGAATGTAAGGAATTGCTGAACTTATTCCAATTAAAAATATCCCAAATATTAAAAACAAAATCGCCCCTTTTTTCATATTCAAAAAAAACATTATAAATTAATAAACTTTCTTATTTCAAAATAAAAATTAAACTTCCTTCAATTATTGCTGCTATAATCAAAAGAGGCAAAACCACAAAAACAAAAACTCTCAAAGAATCAATAAGAAATTTGCTTAAGTATTTTCTTTTGTTTTTGTAAAATATAAAAGTTCCAAATTTTATTCCCATTCCAAATGAAATAAAAATTGCAGGCAGTTCAAAAATTCCATGGGGAAGAATACTCAATAATGAAATTATCCCGGAAGATGAAATAACAGAGGAAGAAACATATCCCACAATATATCCATTTGCAAAGGTTGCTAAAATAGGAAATATTCCAAGGAAAAAACCAAAGAACATCCCCATAAATCCGCTTTGAATATTATTTGTAAATATAAACCCAATCATTCTCAAGGAAGACATTCCTTCTGTTTTAGCTAAAATATTTTTAATGTAATCCAAAATCGTATTAATCACTATTGGGGGTTGAAATAAAAAACCTATAATTACAGAAATAAAAAAAAGTATAACCACACCCCATATAAAATTTTTAGATTCCTTTATGTATTTCCAGCTTTTTGAATAATTTTCCTTAAAAAAATTTTCAGTTTCTCTCTTTTTCACTTTTTTTTTCATTTTACTTGTCAAATGGGAAAGTACAAATTTTACATTTGCTCCTCTTCATAATTAAGAATATTGAATAATTATATATAAACCTAACTAAAATGTTTTCTTATATAATTTGTTTTATTTTTGTATCTCGTTCTCAAAAACAAACCATAAAAAAGCCCCATTATTAAACCGCCTAAATGAGCAGTATTTCCAATTGAAACATTTCCTGCAATTGAAATAAGCCACAAAAGAACAAGCATACCTGGAGCAGCATACTTCATCTTTATTGGGATGGGGATAAACATAACATAAACTGGAAGATTTGGTGTGAGCAATACAAGCAAACCAATGAGAGCAAACAAAGCCCCTGAAGCCCCAACTGCATAAGCTCCTAAATCTGCAGTAAATATTAAGCTCAATAAGACAAAAAACAACCCTGCAAAAATTCCAGAAATTATGTAAAACCAAAAATACCTTTTACGCCCTATAATTTTTTCAACAAGGGAGCCAATAAAAAAGAGGGAAAGCATATTTATAAGCAAATGAAAAAATCCTGCGTGCATAAACATGCTTGTTAAAAATGTCCACACATAATTTCCTTCAAGTATGTTTAAGGGTTTTATTGCAACAGAATCAATTGAGAGAATATTTGCGGATATAAGCACTGTAAAAATAATAAATGCAAGAACATTAATCACAATCAAAATTGTGTTCAAACTTACAGAATTTAAAAGACTTCTTCTTTGATTAATCCGATATGCATAAACCATTTTAAATGTAAAAATAAAATTTTAATTATTTCTTTCTTGAAATTTTCCTAATTTTCTTTCCAACCAATTTTTTGATAGTTTTCTTTTTTACAAATTTATTTTTAAATTTTTTCTTTTTAACAGACTTCTTGGATAACTTAATTTTTATCTTTTTAGCCGGTTTTTTCTTGGAAGCTTCCTTCTTTGCCTTGTCTCTAATTCCTTTTTGAACTCTCCTTGTTTCTTCCCTTTGTTTTACCTTCTCCTTTTCAATTTTTTTAAGCCCCTTCATTTTAATTTTTTCAAGCTTTTCTTTTTCAACATTTATTTCATTATTTATCAACTTGAGTTTATTCTCATATTTTTCCTCGTTTCTCTTAAATTCTTTAATAACTTTTTCATTATCCTTCACAGAAAAGACTTCTCCGCATTCATTACATGTAAAATCGTGAAGCATAGCATTTTCTTCATTGTATTCTATATTACACCTTTCACAAGTATAAAACCTCTTGGTTTCCCTGCTTTTTATTTGGTTCTTCAACTGATTAAGATTTTTCAAAATAAGTTCTCTCAAAAACTCAAGTGATTTCAAGACTTCTATTTTCCAAAAATAGGTATACCACCCTTTCTTCTTATCCTTTTTTCTTATTGAAGAAACAAGCCCATAATCTGAAATTTTGTAAAGTATGTTTCTTGTCTGGTTTATGGTTAAATCCAATTTTTTTGCTATTATAAATTCATTAACATACTTATCACTATCAAGCAAATCAACAACCTCTTCCGCAGGTTTTCCGACGACAATTGAAACCACCTCTTTTAGAAAATTCTTTAGCATGAGAATACTAAAAATAATCCAATTATATATTTTTCGCTTTCAAAAAATATTAAAAATAAAAGTTTTTAAACCTGTATTATGTCTTATATATATTAAAAAGATTATATCAAAAAGAGATTGAATATGGGTTTATTCGGAAAAAAAGACAAAAAAGAAGAAGTAAAAAAGAATATTTTAAGTATTCCAGAACTTCCTGAACTTCCAAAACTCCCTGAATTACCTTATATGGATGAATTTTCTTATGAAGACAATTCTTTACCTCAGCTTCCAAAATTTCCAAACAATCCTTTAGGGGATAAATTTTCTCAAAATACTATCAAAGAAGCTATATCTGGGAAAAAAGAGGATAAAGAGGTTTTTGATGCAGAGGATTTCCCTGAAGAAGAAAGAAGCGGAATGATGCAAAAACCTCTACAAAGACCCTTAAGAGAAGATTTTGAAGATTATGAGGAAAGTATTTCCACGAAACCCAGGTCAAAAGGAGTTTCTCAAAATTTTGTTGCAAAAAATTATATGACAAAAAAAGCAGAACCTATTTTCATAAGAATAGATAAATTTGAAGAAAGCATGAAAATATTTCAAGATATAAAGTCCCAAGTTTCGGAAATAGAGAACTTAATCAAAAATATAAAGGAAATAAAATCTAAAGAGGAAGAGGAACTTACTTCTTGGGAAACCGAAATACAACTAATAAAAAACAAGATAGAAAAAGTTAACCAAGATATTTTCTCAAGAATAGAATGAAAGAACAAAATCCTATTCATGTAAGAATAGATTATGAGGAAGCTATTCAATCAAAAAAAGACTTGCTTTCTTCAGAAAGAGATTTTATAAGAATTCTTAAGATAATAAAAAGATACAATCTTCTGAGAGAAGAGGAATTAGATACTAAATTAAAAATGCAGAAGAAAATGAAAGATCTTAAAACAAATTTAGGAAAATTAAATAATATTTTTCCAAAAATAAGGGTGCCAAATATTTTAAAGACAAATGATTTACAAAAAGGGAAAATTTTAAAGGTAAAAGAAGAGAAGAAGGATAAGGATTTGGAAAGTCAATTGAGAGAAATTCAGGAAAGATTGGGGAAATTGGGATAAACAATATTTTTAAAAATAAACTCCTTCTCTAAATAGAATGATAAATCGCAGACAATTAATAGACAAATACATTAATTTTTTTGTATTAAAAAATCATAAAGAAATACCTAATTCTTCTCTAATACCTGAGAATGACTCTACTGCATTATTTATTTCGGCTGGGATGCATCCATTAGTTCCTTTTTTACTTGGCCAACCTCACCCATTAGGAAAAAGGCTTTGTGGAGTTCAAAAATGTATTAGAACAACGGATATTGAAGAAGTTGGAGATGAAGTTCATCATACATTTTTTGAAATGCTTGGCAATTGGTCATTGGGAGATTATTGGAAAGAAGAAGCAATAAGATATAGCTTTGAATTTTTAACTAAGGCTTTAAAAATAAAAAAAGAAGAAATTGAAATAACTTGCTTTGGGGGGGACAAGGATGCTCCAAAAGATAAGGAATCAGAAAAAGTATGGAAAGATATTGGAATAAAGAAGATAAAATTTCTTGGAAAGAAAGATAATTGGTGGGGCCCAGCAGGAAAAACAGGCCCTTGCGGACCTGATACAGAAATATTTGTTAAGAAAGTTGAAATATGGAACAATGTTTTTATGCAATACTATAAAAATGAAAAAGAAGAATATTCTCTTGCAAAACAAAAAAATATAGACACTGGAATGGGTGTTGAAAGAACAATTGCTGTTCTAAATAATCTAAATGATAATTATATGACAAATTGTTTCAAACCAATTATTAATAAAATTGAATATATTTCAGGAAAGAAATACAATCAGCATAAAAGAGAAATGAGAATAATAGCAGACCATATCAAAGCCTCTGCTTTCATAATTTCTGATGGAACCGCTCCAAGCAATAGAGAACAAGGATACATTTTAAGAAGATTAATAAGAAGGGCAATAAGATATGGGCAGATATTAGGAATAAAAGATAATTTTACTTCTAAATTAGTTGATTCCATAATTGAAATTTATGCTGATTATTCGGAATTAAACAAAAATAGGAATAATATAATTACAGAATTAGAAAGAGAAGAAAATAAATTCAGACAAACTCTTGATCTGGGAATAAGGGAATTTGAAAAAATAACTCAAGGGAAAAAAGGAATTTCCTGCAAGGAATCTTTTCTTTTGTATCAATCTTACGGCTTCCCTGTTGAAATGATTGAGGAAGAATGCAAGGCAAGAAAAATAAAATTTTCAAGAAAAGAATTTGAAAAAGAATGTAAGATACATCAAATACTTTCAAGAACTGCAGCAGAAGGAAGATTTAAATCAGGACTTGCAGATAATTCTAAAGAAACAACTAAATTGCATACTGCAACTCATTTGCTTTTGGCAGCAATAAGAAAAATTCTCAAAGATAATTCAATCCAGCAAAAGGGCTCAAATATTACTTCTGAAAGACTAAGATTTGATTTTAGTTTTCCAAGAAAATTAACAGAAGAGGAATTGAAGAATATAGAAAAAGAAGTTAATTTGAATATTCAAAAAGGATGCTGTGTAATTCGCGAAGAAATGCCTATTGAAGAAGCAAAAAAAAGAGGAATAAAAGGAATATTTGAAAATAAATACAGGGAAATTGTTTCTGTTTATACAATAGAAAATTGTTCAAAAGAAATTTGCACTGGCCCGCATGTAAAAAACACATGTGAATTAGGAAAATTCAAGATAATAAAAGAGGAAAGTAGTTCATCAGGTGTGAGGAGAATAAAGGCAATATTAAAATAATCTTCTATTTCTCTTAAACCAGACAAAATATAAAATAATCCCAAAAATAATTATTCCTCCAAGAACATAATAAATTAATTTATTTTTATTACTCACGGCATCTTCATTATTAT
>CAZOAN010000030.1:0-1155 GCA_964577855.1 Candidatus Woesearchaeota archaeon
TATAAAATGGGTTACAAAGGTCCAATATATCTAACTGCTCCAACAAGAGATATATCTGCGCTTCTTGCATTAGATTTTATAGGTGTTGCATATAAGCAGGCAGCAACCCCCCTTTTTAGTTCAGCAGATATAAAAGAAATGGTAAAACACAGTATATGTTTGAATTACAATGAAGTAACAGATGTAACTCCTGACATAAGAATTACTTTTTATAATGCAGGGCACGTTCTGGGTTCTGCACAGATTCATGTTAATATTGGCAATGGTTTGCATAATTTTGTTTATACAGGAGATATGAAATATGGAAAAACAAGACTTTTGGATCCGGCTGTCAATAAATATACAAGAGTAGAATCTATACAAGTAGAATCAACCTATGGGGGAAAAGAAGACAATCTTCCTCCAAGAAAAGAGACAGAAAAGAAATTTATAGATATGGTTAAAGAGACAATTGAAAAAGGTGGAAAGGTCTTGCTTCCTGAATTAGGATTAGGACATGCCCAGGAAACTCTTTTAAGAGTTGAGGAGGCCATAAGACTTGGAGAACTTCCAAAAATTCCAATGTATATTGATGGAATGATTTGGGATATAAATGCTATACATACAGCTTATCCTGATTTTTTGAGTAATAATATACGTGCATCAATATTTCAGGACAAAAATCCATTTGTTTCTGATATTTTTTCGAGAGTTGGTTCGCCTCAGGAAAGAAAGCAAGTGATAGAAGGGGGCCCTTGCATAGTTATTGCAACTTCTGGTATGCTTGTTGGAGGAGCTTCTCTTGAATATTTTAAGTATTTTGCAGATAACCCTAATAATCTTTTAATATTAAGCTGTTATCAAGGACCTGGTTCTCTTGGAAGAAAATTGCAAGATGGAGAAAAATCAGTTCAAATGGAAGCAGAGAGGGGAATGCAGGAAATTAAAGTAAATATGAGGGTAGAATTGCTTAACGGGTTATCTCCGCATTCAGGAAGAAATGAACTTATTTCTTTTTTTAATAATATGTATCCGAGACCAAAGAGGATACTTGTCAATCACGGAGAAGTTTCAAAATCCCTTGATTTAGCTTCTTCACTTTACAAGATTAACAGAATTGAAACAAGTGTTCCGAGAAATCTTGAAATTGTAAGATTGAGATAATTTAAAAATAAA
>CAZOAN010000030.1:1255-5655 GCA_964577855.1 Candidatus Woesearchaeota archaeon
ATATGAAACATAATCTAAAAATAACTTTTGTTATACTGGCAATGTTCTTGATAACCCAATTTATAGGGTTATATGTAATTAATCATTATTCAATTCAGGGAAATCTTCTACCTTATGGGATGGAAACACCTAGAATTGAAAATAATTCTGACTTCTACACTTCTTTTTTTCCTTCTATAATTATAGCATTTATATTTGCAATTGTTCTTCTTATACTTCTTACAAGATTTAATTTGGGCTTTGTGCTCAAACTCTGGTTTTTTGTAGTGGTTTTAATAGCATTAGGGATATTTTTAACATCCTTTTTTCCAAATCAAAAATATATATCTTATATTGTTCTTATTTTTGCACTTCCCCTTGCGATTATAAAAGTTTATAAAAGGAATTTTTTAATTCACAATGCAACAGAACTTGTTATTTACCCTTCAGTTGCAGCTGTTTTTGTTCCCTTGTTAAATTTTTGGACAATTATAATTCTTTTAATTTTAATTTCTATCTATGATATGTGGGCAGTCTGGCATTCAGGAATAATGCAGAAGATGGCTAAATATCAGATTAATGAACTTAAAATATTTTCAGGATTTTTTATTCCATATATATCTAAAAAAGTAAGAATGGGATTAAAAAAGTTGTCAAAATCAGAACTGAAACATAAGAAGATTAAAGTAAATGTAGCAATTTTAGGGGGAGGAGACATCATTTTTCCAATAATAACAGCAGGAGTTATGTTTGTGCAGTTTGGATTCTTGCATGCACTTTTTGTAATAATTGGCGCTGCTCTTGGACTCAGTTATCTTCTATTTTTTGCTGAGAAGAAAAAGTTCTATCCTGCCATGCCATTTATAACTGCTGGAATTTTTCTTGGAATAATTGTAAGCATGCTCATCCTTTAGGTATATCTTTAGATTGTAACTACTTATAAAACACAACAATACAGAAACATTTATAAATCCCTGGAAGATAGTGAAAATATGGAGAATTCATCTTATATACAAGATAAAGGGAAAGATATTCAAGACTTGGAAAGATATGGATATATTGTAGATTATTTTAAAAGAAATAAAGGCAGAGTTTCTGTAAATAGGGGATATTTAAAAAATTTGAGTGATTTATCAAAACTTTCTTCTCTTAAAAATTTTAGAGCACGTTACATTAAAGTAGAATTTGATATATTAGAAGACAGAATAAGAGAAATTTTAGAACAAGATGAGAAAAATCTAAGAACAAAATTAAAATTTATTGAAGTTTCAAGGAAAGATAAATTACATTCTGGAACAGGAATTGGAGTGGGGGTTTATCCTTAAAATGTTAGTAAAACAAGATTTAATAAATAAAATCAAAGATTACTTTGATTTGAATGTTTACGAGACAAAAGTCTGGCTTGCTTTAATTGGAAAAGGCTCGGCTTCTGCAGGGGAAATTGCAGAGATTTCAGGGGTTCCAAGAAGCAGAACTTATGATGTTTTGGAAACTTTGGAAAAAAAAGGATTTGCAATAGTAAAGCTTGGAAAACCTGTTAAATATCTTGGGGTTAAGCCAAGAATGATTCTTGAAAAATTGAGAAATAATGTTAAGACAGAAGCAGATGAGAGAATTTTGAGTCTTTCAAATATAAGGGATACTGAAGAGTTTGCTCAGCTTGAAGAACTTTATAAGGGTGGGATAGAGCCAATAAAAAGAGAGGATATATCTGCTGCATTAAGAGGAAAGTCAAATATTTCAAATTATTTGAGAGAAATAATAAGAGAAGCAAAAAAAGAAGTGTTAATATGTACAAATGTAAAGGATATTCTTTTAAAAACAAAGCTTTTTCAGCAAACTTTTGATATATTAAAGAAATCAAATATAAAAATAAAATTGTGTCTTTCAGGAGAAGAGGATTTAATAAAAAAAGCTGAAACTGAATTTGGGATTAGAATAAAAAAAATAAACATAGATGCAAAATTTTTCATAATTGACAGGAGTGAGATTTTATTTTACTTATCAAGACCAGATAGCAAAGAGGACTCAGCAATATGGCTTAATTCTAATTTCTTTTCAGAATATTTTGCCTCCTTGTTTGAATTGGCTTTGGGGGAGAAGAAATGAAAGACAAATATTTGGGAAGGGATGGAATTACGAAAAGACATAATTTTAGGGGGCAATGCATAGAAGGGGCCCAAATCCTTGGAATGGCTGTTGGGTTTGGTTATTCTCTTGTTCATATGGCGCCTGATTTTTTTGTAGAGCAAAATTTAAATGTGGGAGATTTCAAAAAGGTTATTGGGGGATTTGCAATTGGGATTTCTTCATATATGACTGGAAATTATTTGCATAAAAGAAACGAAAGGAAAAGAGAAAAAGCTCTTAAAAATATTGAATTGGCTTTGGAGAGAGAGGAAATAAAATGAGTAAATGGAGAAAGTCAGACATAGGAAAAATTATTGTTTATAGGGGAAAAACAAGCCCAGATGAGAGGGTTGTAATTTATGATATTGATTCAAGGACTCCAAACACAATAGGATTTGTTGAATATCCTATTTCCTTAAATTCGAAAATTTCTTTTCCTTTTCTAAGCTCAAAATTGGGTTGTGTTGGAATAATCAAAAGCCAGAAAAAAGAAAGTGAGGGATATCTTGAGAAAGCAGGAGATTGGTGTTTTGTAGGCAAAGTTTCAAAAGATGAAAGAAAAGTATTAGAAATTATTGCAAAAACTCCAAAAAATTTATCTGATATATGTTAAATTATTAATATACATTTCACTTATTATTCTTCTGTTCTTAATTTTCCACTTATCTATAAATTCTTTTAAACCGAAATTAATTTTTTCTCTTGCATAGAATCTGTCCTTTTTTTCATACACATTTTTATGCTCTTTCTTGAAATTTTGGGAGTTTTTTTCATCATCTATAAATGGCCCAGGATATATAATTTCTTTTTTTCTTTCAGCCACAAAAAAATATCTTGCAGATTTTTTCCCATTATAATTAAATCCTTTGTTTTTTATTATGAAAAACAAGCTGATTTCTTTCCTAAGATAATTATAAAATTTAAGAAGCTTGCTTCCTGCAACATCTCCTTCTGGTTTGTCTGTTTTTACTTCAATCAATACAAATTCCCTTCTCTTTTTAAGAGAATCTCTTTTTACCTTTTCAATATCTATTTTTTTAACTTCAAAATATTTTATGGAAGGATTTTTAATAAATTCTTTACAAATTTTACGGAATTTTTCAAATGTATCTTGAGACAAGGCAGCAAGAGCATTTCTTTGTTTGTAAGTCGGGTCAATTAAAATTATTGGGGAGTTTAATTTTGAACTATTCAAATCCATCAAAACATTTTTTTTATTCTTGAATTGTTTTTCTATATCTATAATATATTTTTCCTTCCCAACTTTTGACATTGCCTTTATAAATTTCATAAATCCTTTATAATAATAAACAAGCAATTCTAGAGAATATCCAGAAAACCCGCTAATATATGATTCTGCACCATAACAATTGTTAGCATAGCAGAAAGCTTTTGCTATTTTTATCTCATCAAGAATTTTTCTTGATTTTATCTTTTTATTTATATACTTTACGTGAAGATAAGATAAATCAGTTATATTCTCATATTCTTTTGGATTTTCTATTTTTTTTACTGGAATAAGTTCAATAAAGAAGTTTTTTCCGTAATTTATTCTGAAATAATCTCTTGAGCCATGGATAACCGATATGCTTTTTGATTTTCCAATAATTTTTTTTGTTAGAGCAGAAATTTCTTCATTTTTATATTTTTTATCATACCTTATAAAAACATCAACATCATAATTATCTTTCTTTATGACTGTTCCCTTTGCAAAACTTCCCCCCACAAATATTTCTGCATCTATTTTAAATTTTTTTAAATTTTTTTTAATATTTTGGGAAAATATATCGACATAATTTTTTATATATTTTAAATCATTTTCAGAAGGTTCTATTTTTTTAAGAACTTCTTTAAGAATTTTTTCAGTTTTCTTCATACGGATTTTTTATCTCCTTCAAATCTTTTACGCTTCTTTTTAGGGTTGATGCCAAGTCAATTATATATTTTCCTTCTTCTAATTTATATATCAACGGTCTTTTTTTATTGAATAAATTTACAAGATCAATTTCAAATTTTCCGTCTCCCATAACCCTTACAGATTCCAAATCAAGAATAACCGGAGTTTCTTCATCAGTTATTCCTGCCATTTCTCTTATATCTTTTTCTATAGCATTTTTTTCCGATTCAGGAATTTCAATTATTTTTTTATTTATTCTTTCAAGCAGTTCTTGCTTTATGTAAAAGAAAAATTTCCCTTTGCAATCATTACATCCTTCCAATAATTCTTTGCTTCCTAAGGGGATAATTCGGGAGCACTTTACACATTGATGAGGCATGAGAAATAAAATTAA
>CAZOAN010000031.1:0-5459 GCA_964577855.1 Candidatus Woesearchaeota archaeon
ATTTTACATTAATCCTAATTTAGTTGCAAGGTCAATTGCAAGATTCTTTTTATTTAATTTAACATAAACAATCTTTTGATTATTCCTTATTTGTGTTCTTATTTTATCAATTTTAATTTTGAATAAATCTTCAATTTCTTTTTTTATTTCCTGTTTTGTATATTTCTGGTCAACTAAAAATGTTAAAACATTTTCAGTTTCAATTTTCATAATTGCCTTTTCAGTTGCTATTGGTTTTAAGTTCATTTTTCTTTTTCTCCTAAATCTTTAATTGCCTTTTCAGTATAAACAGCCAATCTTCCCAAGCCCCCATTAGCCAAATCTACAACATTTAATTCATTTGTCTTCTTCACTTCGAATAATTTTGTTTTTAATTCTTCATCATTTCCCAAAACCAATATCATTCCTGCAGTTGATTTATATTTTCTCCCTCTAAGTTTTCCTCTCCCAGCCCTTATTGATTTTTTCCTAATAGCAACTTCATACAAATTTCCAAGAATTATTTTTAATTCCTCGAGAATTTGTTTTGTTTTTAATTTTGTAATTTCTGAAGAAATAATAAAAGGAGCTTTTTTATCCATTTTTTCTATGCTTGAATATTTTTTTAGAATATATTTTTCAGAACCAGTTGCTGCAAGAGAAGAAGCAAATGCAATTTTCAATTCCTTCTTGTTTATTTTCAGTTCATTTATGAATTGGATTACTTTTGGGGGATGGGCTCTCATACCTCCCCTTGCTTGAGGAACTTCAGCACCTTCCCAGTTGAATTGAGAACCTTTTCTTGAGAATATTTTTCTTGGAACTCTTGATTGTCCTCTTCCATAGCCACTTCTCCAGACATGTCTTGCATGAACAATCAAACCTTTTGCAGAATGCTGTTTTCCAGCAACAGGAGAAGGAGAGTATGGTTGCTGTCTTTTTCTTGCTTCAAGAACTTTGGAAACAATATCCTCTCTTATTTCTGATTCAAAATATTTTGGCAATTCGATTGTTCCTTTCTCTTTTCCATTCATGTCGAATATTTTAGTTTTCATTTCTTAACCTCCACAAATTCAAATATTTTCTTTCCTTGAGTTTTTGTTGCTCTCAAAGGAGAAGTTATTAAAATCTGTCTTTTTGCAGGGCCCTGAACACTTCCATATAAAATTATATAATCAGTTTTTATGTCTCCGTAATTTTTTATTCCTTTCAATTGTTTTTCAACTTCTTCAGATTTTATGATAGACAATATTTTTAGATTATAATGAACTCTTGTAAACATTCCAAGCTGCCCAGCCATAGGAACCCTAAAAGTTACACGAGCAGGATGCCAAGGTCCAATGCTTCCAACTTTTCTAATTCCTTTTTCAGATTTGTGAGACCTTAAAGTTATTCCAAATCTCTTTACAGGTCCTGAAAATCCCTTCCCTTTGGTTAAACCCCTTACATCTACAATTTCCCCTTGCGAAAATACATCCTTTATTGAAATTTCTTTATTTAAATGAGTTTGGGCAAAATTTAGTTTTTCTTCAATGCTTCCGGCTAGTCCAATTTCAGTTATATCCGGGGTTTTTTTTACATTGGTTTTTTTAACCTGAGAATAAGCGATTATAGAAATATCATCATAATCCTCTATCTTTAAATTTTCAGAATTATTTTTTTCTTGTTTGGGTATTTTTACTCTTTTTTTTAATTCTTTGTCCAGATTTTCCGCAAGGACATCTTTGAAAACTTTCCCATTTTTGTAGAATCTTACAGAGAATATTTTCATTGAAGGGCATTCAATTACTGTTGAAGGAATTATTATCTTCTTATCTTTTGTCATTGAATTCGGTGTTAAATCTTTAACTTCCGCAGAAAACATTCCAGCTTTGTATCCTATGAAACCCTTGATATTTTTTCCAGAATTTATGACTTTCCAGTTTACACTAGGTAAAAATTTATTGACTCTCTTTCGAGGCCAAAACTGCAAACTTCCTTTTCTTGGTGATTTCGGTGCTGCCATTTCTTATATTTATTAATAATGCGGATATCATTTTATCCTACCCTGGAATAATATTTTTAGAAAAGGCTGGTTTAAAAAGCTGTTGGTGGGTGATTTTGTAGGGTTTAGAAAAGATATGAATAATGAGACGATAAAACTGAATTAAGCCCTTAGCTTCAACTCTCTTTCACTCTTTTAAGCCCGCAATTCAAGAGTCTTTTCAGACTTTTTTTCATCAATCACAGCTTTTCTCAGAATTCTTCCGATTCTTTTTGATTTTTCTCTTATTAATGCAAAATCCTCTGAATTTTTTAATTCCTCTGGAATTTCAATTTTATCAATAAAGAAATCATGAACGATAATTGCATTTTTGAATTCTGAAACTTCAAATATAAAGCTTCCTACAATCTTTTTATCTTTAGTTATTAATTTGCAAAAGTTAGGTTTTGGAATTTCCTCTCCTTTTGTTCCAGGCTTCCCAGATTTCGGAGCCTTAGCTTTAATTTTTAAGATAGTTTCATCTTCAGCATCAAAACTTAATGCAAAAAATGCCTTTGGAAATCTATTTATTAAATCAATAATTTCAGAGCCAGACATTTCATTTTCAATTATGTATTTTTTAACACCCTGAAATTGTTTAATTTCTTTAAATTCTAAATCTTTTTTTAAATCCAATGTAGAAATTATTGCCCCTTCCACTTTTGTTCTTTTTGGGCCCAATTTATCAGCAACATCCCTTACGAGTTCATTTGCAAATTCTGCACTTGTGTTTATAGTATATTTCCCACCAGAAAATTTTGCATTTATAACTGCCCTATTTTTGAATTCCCCTTTTGAAAATTTTTGGAATTGCATATGAACTGCTTCGTCAAAATTCTTATCCAGCACCTTTTTTATAAAATTCATATTTATCTTTCTTAAAACTACTTTATAAACTTTATTAACAAAACTTTATAAATTCTATCAATTTGTCTTTATAAAGGAAAAAATAAAAAATGGACAATGATTATTTCAAAAAAATTATGACTGCGGCGATATTGATAATTTTGATTGTATTATCCTTTTTTTTGCTTAGGCCAATAATTCTTTCAATAATTTTTGGAATAATTCTGGCTCTTATTTTTACACCTATTTATGATTTTGTTTTTAAATATATTAAGAGGAAAAATATTACTGCCTTTCTTATGTGTTTGCTTTTAATTGTGTTGGTGGTTGTCCCTCTTTGGTATATTACTCCTATAGCAATAGACCAATCAATAAAATTTTACATGACCTCCCAAAACATGGATTTTATTAGTCCATTAAAAGCAGTTTTTCCTTCCATATTTCAATCAGAAGCATTCGCCAATGAAATCGGTTCAGCAATACATTCCTTTGTTACAAAGACAACTAATTCTCTTATGAATTCTCTTTCAAATGTAATTCTTAATTTTCCAACTTTATTTTTGCAGCTTTTAGTGGTTTTCTTTTCTTTTTTCTTTGTTTTAAGAGACAAAGAAGAGTTAATTGAGTATATTCAAAGTCTTATTCCTTTCTCAAAAGAAGTTGAAAAGAGATTATTCAAGTCTTCAAAAGATTTAACTGTCTCAATATTATACGGACAAATAGTTCTTGGAATAGTTCAGGGAATCGCTGTAGGAATAGGTTTTTTCATATTTGGGGTTCCAAATGCCCTCTTAATTACTATCCTTGCCATGTTGGCAGGGGTGTTTCCAATTATAGGAACAGCCATAGTTTGGGTTCCTGTTGCAATATATCTTCTTATAGCAGGGAATACAATAAACGCGCTAGGAGTAGTTATTTTCGGATTAATCTCTTCAGTTATTGAAACTTTATTCAAGCCAATATTTATATCAAGAAGAGCAAAAATGAATTCCTCTCTCATACTCTTTGGAATGGTTGGAGGAATACTTCTTTTTGGATTATTGGGGATAATTTTGGGTCCTTTGATTCTTGCCTATCTTTTTATAGTAATTGAAGCCTACCGAAACAAAAAATTACCTGATGCAGTTATTATGTCTCCTGAAAAAGAATAAATATAAAAATAAATCTTTACAATATATAACTAAAAGATGGAATTAAAAGTTCGTTTATTAAAATGGTCTGCAGGAATTCCTGTAGCAATGGTTAATCTTAAAACAGCAGAATTAATGGGAATTCATAAAAATGATAGGGTTTCCTTAGAAAAATTTTCAAAAGGGGATGGAGAGTTTTCAACTATTGTAGATATTGTTGAGAAGATTATAAAAGAAAATGAAATAGGAATCTCTTTAGAAATAAAAGAACTTTTTAATCTTAAGGATGGACAAAAAGTTGATGTTAATCTTGCAAAATCCCCTGTGAGTTTAGATTATATAAAAAAGAAACTTGATAACAAAAAGCTTTCAAAAAAAGAAATTAAAGAAATAATAAATGACATAGTAAATAATTCTCTTTCTGATCCAGAGATTGCTTTATTTGTTTCTGGAATGTATGAAAATGAAATGGATTTTAATGAAACAATTGATTTAATTGAATCTTTTCTTGAATCAGGAGAAAAAATATCTTTTGAAGGAAAATTTATAGTTGATAAACATTGTATTGGGGGAATACCTGGGAATAGGACAACCCCAATAGTTGTTTCAATATGTGCTGCTGCAGGATTAACTTTTCCAAAAACTTCTTCTAAGGCAATAACAAGTGGAGCTGGAACAGCAGATGTTATAGGAGCCATAGCGAGAATTGAATTTTCCATAAAAGAATTAAAAAAGATAGTGAAGAAAACAGGGGCTTGCATGGTGTGGGGGGGTTCTTTGGAATTGGTTCCTGCAGATTCAAAGATTATAAGAATAGAAAAAATGCTTAAAATAGACCCAAGAGCACAATTATTAGCTTCTATAATGTCTAAAAAACTTGCAGTTGGAAGCAAATATATTCTCATAGATATTCCTTATGGAAAGAATGCAAAAGTCAATAAAAAAGAGGGATTAAAATTAAAAAAAGATTTTGAAAAGCTTGGAAGATATTTTAAATTAAAGTTGAGGGTGGTTTTAACTAATGGTAGCCAGCCAATAGGCAAGGGAATTGGTCCTATATTAGAATTAATAGATGTAATAAAAGTTTTGAATCCTTCTGAAGAGGGGCCAGGAGATTTGGAGAAAAAATCTTTATTTTTAGCAGGACAAATACTCGAGATGACACATAAAGCAAAAAAAGGTGGTGGAATGAATAAAGCAAAGGAGATTCTTGATTCTGGGAAAGCTTTTGAAAAATTTCTTCAGGTAATAAAGGCTCAAGATGGAAATATAAACCATCTTGAATGTGGAAAATTTAGAAAAAATATCTTGGCAAAATCCTATGGAAAAGTTGCTGAAATAAATAATCTAAAAATAAATCTTCTTGCAAGAATTACTGGTTGTCCTGTAGATAAATCTTCGGGACTGTATATCTATCATAATGTTGGAGACAAGATAAAAAAAGGTGAAAAATTATTAACAATATATTCAGAATCAAAACC
>CAZOAN010000032.1:0-5444 GCA_964577855.1 Candidatus Woesearchaeota archaeon
AACTATGCCGCCTTTTACAGGTAGTGTCTAAAAAGTATACAAAATAGCAGGTTTTAAAAAGAGATACATCGTAGTTACATTATGCACACAGCCACAAGCACATTTAAAATTAGTGGGGGTTATGGAGGATTTACAATTCCAAAGTCTTTGTTAATTGACCTCGGTTGGAAGTCTGGAGACTTGATCGAATTTCATGGTTTGGGTGGGCAAACAATTATGATCCAAAGAATCTATACTAAAGAGAAACTGCAGGAGCTTAAAGAAAAAGGAAAAGTTGAGTATAATAAAGAATGGAGCAAGAAAATAGCAAAGTTTGGAATTGCTCAAAAAACTCTCGGAGTAAGAACTTTTCCAAAACCTCTAATCTCAGAATTTAATATTAAAGACGGGCAAACAATCTATTTCTTACCTGCAACAAATACTTGGTTAGGTGAGAGCGAAAAATCTTCAAGTATAAAAGAAATGGTCTTTGCTACCTTTAATGAGGAAAATTTAAAACGATTAGAGAAATTTCCAGAGAAAGACAAAGAAAAAGAGCAAAAAGAATTCAAAAATATGTTAAAAGATAAAAATCACTATAACCTTCACCTTTTTCATGGAAGGGTTGATATTAGTGAAGAGAATAGTCCAAGAACAAAAAAAAGGTTTAAAGGAATAAATAAAATTATTAATAAGGATAGAATATTAGCAATAGAGGTAGAAATTGAAAGGGTAAAGGGAGAGTTAGAAGAGGTTAAATCAAGCAGCTGGAGGGCTAAGAAAGAGATTGCAAGAACTCACAGGGATTATATCAAAGGACTAACCTTAAAAATTAAAGAATTAAAAACAAACCCGGAGAAAATTTTTTAAAATGGCAAAAATTAAATTAAAAGGAGGGAAAGGCAAGAATCTAAGTTCCTCTTAACTGAGACAATTCCTGCCTACATCCTGGTGGGGCTACTCTTCAATAAAATTTATATATGTCTTAATATTTGATTTAAGATGGTAGTTAAAAAGAAAGAGGCTAAAAAGAAAGTGACCAAGAAGAAAGAAGTTCTTATTGGAGTTGTTTCCAATTACTTTGACCATGTTGGTGTTGCTGCAATTAAATTGAAAACTGGTTTGAAAAAAGGAGATAAGATAAGAATTGTTGGAGGCAATATTGACTTTGGGCAAACAGTTGACAGCATGCAAATACGACATAAAGTAGTTTCAGAAGCAAAAAAGGGAGACGAAATAGGAATTAAGTTAGATGAGAAAGTAAGAAAAGGTTATAAGATTTTTAAGAAATAATTAACTATCTTATTTTTATTCTTCTGAATAGAAAGTACATAATTGTGGATATTCCGAGCATTATTACGAGGATACCAATCCATATATCTGGATTATTTTCAAATGGAAGTCTTACATTCATTCCATAAAATCCCGTAACTATTGTAACAGGCATCATTATAGCCATAATCATAGTTAATATCTTCATTGTTTCATTTAATCTGTTTGAAGTTATTGTTTGATAAGCATTTCTCATACCATTTATTCTTCCAAGCATGCTTTTGAGAGATTCAGTTGTTTTGAAAGAATGGTCATAAATGTCTCTAAAATATGGGAGCAATTCATTATCAAGATAATTATCTGCAGATTTTGTAAGATGGAGGCATAAATCAGTTAGGGATTCCATAACCTGCCTCATCTCAAGGATTGTAAGTTCTTTTTCAAAAAGTTCCCCCAGAACTTCTTTTCCAGAATTGTTTATGAAATTTCTTTCTAGTTGCTTGAATTCTTCAAATATAATTCCTTTTATTTGCATACCCTTATCTATTTCTTTATCAAGAAGATAGTGAAAAACATAATCAACCCCTTTTTTCATTATGTGCTCAAGTCTTCTTTGATTATTTATGATGTAATCTATATTTTCATTTTTTTCAAGATGGGAAGTTATAAGATAATTTTCTCCCAATATAAATGAAAGGTTGTATGTCTTTATGTTTGTTGTTTTGAGTCCTTTTATTCCGTGGAAAATTATTGCGGTGTTATCTTCAAATTCTTCATATTTTGTGCGTGTTTGATTCGAGAGAATATCTTCTTCTGTTGTTGGATGAATATTAAAATTTTTTCTTATGAGTTTTATTTCTTCAACATTTGAATTGGAAAGGTCAATCCAATAATGAATTTTTTTATCTTTGCTTATTTCTTCTGGAGTTATTTCTTTTAATTTGTTTTTTGAGTAGGAAAAAATTTTAATCATAAGAGAATGATTTATTTGGGTTATTTAAATATTTTTGATGTGTTATAATTATAATTTCCCAAATCTAGAATTTTTATAATTAGGTTTTCTTCTTTGTTCCAACCATAATAATCAACATTGAAAGTTCCCCTATTTATGGGAGTTATTAAAAAATCGTGAGCTTCATTGCATACGCGTGCGGTGAAATAAGATATAATTAAGTCTCTGTCACTTGGATTTGCACTTTCTTTTTCATTATGGGATGTTGCATGCAAATGAAAATACCCTATATTTGGAATAAGATAAGTTTCATCTGGAGCACCATATAAAACATTATTAGAAGTATCTCTTTTTACATAACTTTCAAGAGTTTTGAAATATATTTTGTTTTTGTTGAATAGAATTATTCCCCCATGTTCAGCATATACATCCACAACATCTTTTTCAATTATTTTTCCCATATCCTGAATAGAAGAAGAATCTTCTAAATGTTCATATATTAAATATATTCTTTGCAATTGATTTAAGGTGAGTTCAGATACATTATAGAAAATAGTGTTATTTGTATCTGTTTTAACATAAGCATGTTCTGAAGATTTAATAAATTTATTAATTTCTTTTCTAAGATATTCTTCATTTTGAAGATGAGGTTTATTCTTAATATTTGTTAAAAGATATTCATTATTTCTTATTGTTTCCAAGGGAATTTCTGGAGAATTTAAAAAGGCTCCTTTCTCAAGTGTCTCGCTTGATTTGACAATAATTTCTTTAGTGTTCTCTCTAATATTTGTTATGTTTTTATTATCATTTTTGCAACTATTAAAAAGCAAGAATGAGCAGATTAAGGCGGGGAAAAGAATTTTATTAAAAGACATATTCCTTTTAATTTCCTTTTAATTAAAAGTATTTGTGTGCTTTGATATTATATTTAATGCCTATAACGCCCTCTTCTTTCAACAGCAGTTATTCTTTCAAATATCTGCTTTGATTCCGAATAATCTTTTGAATAGGCTTTTTGAAATTCTTCAAAAAGGATTTTCCAATGCACGAAATGCTTTGCTTCCAAAGCCTGCTTTAACAAATGCAAATCAACTGCTTTATCTTCAACCTTTTTTGATATATATCCTAAGCCGAAGTCTATGAAGAAGATTTCGTCATCCTTAAGAATCATATTGCTTGTTGTTAAATCTCCGTGAATAATGTCTTCTTTGTGAAGTTTGGCAACAGATTCTCCTATCTTCTTCATAATCTGCTTTTGTTTTTCTAAATTAAAATCATTAAGGTACTCTGAAAGTTTTTTTCCATCAATGTAAGGCATTTTTATTATGTTAATTTTTCTTAGGGGGAGAGGGTCAGGCGCATTTATTATTTTTGATGCTTTCTCAAGAAGTTTTTTTTCTGCTTTTGTTCTTTGCTTTATTATTTTTTTATCTAATTCTTGAATTCTGTATAGTTTGGGTATCCTATCCTTTACAATAAGATTGCTTTTTTCATCAAGAAAGATTTTTGCTTCTGCGCCCTGCTGGATTAGTTTTAAGTTTGATTTCATAAGGGATTTAATTTATCTGATATTTTAAGGTTTGTTATATATGAATATTTTTATCTAAAACCTTTTATATTCAAATTTTTTCTTTTTCTCTATGAAACTTAAGGAGATTGTCCTTGCAGGTTCTCTGCTTTTGTTAACTAGTTTAGCTTTTTCTCAGGATAAACTTAAATTTGATGTTTATAGCAAAGGAGAAGGACGTTTCAGTCTAAGATTAAATAATAGCACCCTTAAAGTAGATTCTAATGAAATAGATTTTTCTTTTTTATTAGGATTTTATTCTATGAAATTTAAGAAACTAACTGATTCAACCTACCAAGAAATTGTTAAGAATAATGTTCCTTTTCAATCAAAAGATGAATTTTTTAATTATTCATTTAAAGATTCTTGTTACACTCTTCTTAGTTATTATGCAGTTGGAGGAAAACCAAGAGCGGAAAAAAAAGCATTAGTAGGAAGAGATTTTGATGACAAATATAGAAGTTTACCCGAATTAGTTAATTATTTTGAAAAAGGACTTATAAAAGATGGAGATAGCATTCATTTTATTATTAATGGAGAGCCTTATTCAGTTGAAATTGGAAGAAGAGAGAATCAGGACAGTGTAATTTATTCGTGTAGTCTTGAAGAGATTATTAAAAGAGAACCAGGAGATGTTATTATTTTTCCATATCCTATTGAAGCTTATGCAACAAAGGAAAATGGGGGATTAATTCCTCTTAGATTTTCTACAGCATTTCTAAATGTTAGAAACGGAAAGAAGACTTCTATTGAAGGAGAATTAAGAGGAAGATAAATAGGGCATTTATTTTAATTATATAAATTTCCTTCTTGAATTTTCTTATGGTGAAAGAAGAATATTCTCTCAATATCCCTTACATTAACATTAAATTGTTGAGCATATCTTCTTAATATCGATAAATAAGTTTTGTAATCTTCTAAGTTAAATCCCTGCCCTTTTGGTTTTGTTTTTACTTCTTCATATAAATGTAATAATTGCCAAACCCTAATATCAATTATCCCATAATTTTTTTGGTCAATCATTGTTAATAACGAAGATGCAACAGCAATTGAAACCCCTTTTAGAGAGGTTAATAATTTTACTCTTTCATCATCAGAATGGGATAATAAAACTTTTTTTGATAACTCTTTTATTTGTTCTTCTGAATTTGATAAATAACGCTTTTTTGGTCTTGGAGTTTTCCACATAACTACATCATAAAATTGTTTTTGTGATAGAAAACATTTATTTTTAACATCTTTTAATTCTTCTATTAAATTTAATGCTTCTTCTGTCTCAGGTATATCTAAATTTTCTTTAATTAATTGTGTTAAATTTGAATAGAGTTTTTTCATTTTAGTTTAATTTAATGTTGGAATTGGTTTTTTTTCCTTCCATAATATAATTATTCCTAATCCTAATAACATTCCAAAATCTATAACCATGCAATATTTGCAGATTGCATTCAAAACAAAAAATTGAAGATAAAGAAAATATATAGCAAAGATTGCTCCACAGATTATTCCAAAAGTAATTATATTCTTTTTATATTTTGAGGGATTTTTAATGTGTGCAAAAGTTAATATTGCTAAGAGGGAAAATATAAGTAATCCTACGTGGGCATTTTTTATTCCAAAAGTTTGTTCATATTGGGATGTTTGAACAGCATAACATGTTGTTTGTATTCCTCCGCA
>CAZOAN010000033.1:0-5222 GCA_964577855.1 Candidatus Woesearchaeota archaeon
GTCCATTTGATTAGTCTTTCTTTTCCACTTTTTTGATTAAATCTTTTTGAATTAAAGTTCCATATTCCAATTAAAGATTTTGAATTTGGTTTCATTACTCTATATAATTCTTTAACAGCTTCCTTATGAAATATGGGTTCAAGACAGTGAAGAGAAGAAATACAAATTGAATAATCAAAGAAATTGTCTTCAAATGGAAGTTTGATTAAATTTGCAACTTTAAATTCTGCTATAATTTTTAACTTTTTTGCCTTTTTCTCAGCAAGTTTAAGCATTTCTTTAGAAAAATCAACTAAATACATTTTTCCTTTTTTTATTTTAGTAAGATGTCTTCCACTTCCAGAACCCAAATCTAAAATATTTCCTGTGCATGATTTTAGAAATTCTTTACTAAATTCAGAGGGTATTTGTTTGAATTTATCCCATTCTTCTGCAATGTTATCCCAGACTTGCTGTTGCGATTGTGTTTTCATATATTAATTTGGAGAAGGGAGATTAAAAATTATTTGTTTACAACTCATCTTCCCTGAACTTGACAATGCTAAAAGAGGTGAATCCCTCTTTTTTTAATTTTTCAATTCCACCAAGCTCTTCCAGTTCTATAATAAATGCACATTCAATGATTTGCCCACCAAGTTTTTTGATGAGGTTACAGGAAGCAAGAGCTGTTCCTCCTGTTGCAATCAAATCATCAACGAGAAGAACTTTTTGCCCTAATTTTATTGCATCTTTGTGCATCTCAACTATATCTGTTCCATATTCAAGAGAATAAGGTTGTTTTACAGTTTCATAAGGTAATTTTCCAGGTTTTCTTATTAATACAAGTCCGGTGTGGAGTCTCTCAGCAAGTATTCCTGCAAGGAGGAACCCTCGTGATTCAATTCCAGCGATGGTATCTATCTTAGCATCTTTGTATTTTTCGTAAAACATGTCTGTTAATTTCCTTAAACTATCTCTATCTTGAAATAATGTTGTTATATCTCTGAACATTATTCCTTTTTTTGGAAAATCAGGTATTGTTCTAATCTTATCTTTTAATTTAAGAATTTCCTGCTCTCTTGAAAAAGAGTTGATTGTTTCTAAAATAACTTTTTTTACTTTTTCTGCATTTTCTTTCATAATTTGTTTTATTACATCCCATGTAACAGGTGCTTCATCTTCTTTCCAGCAATCATAATCTGTTGACATTGCTATCACAGCATATTCAATCTCAGCTTCATTTGCAAGTATGCATTCCGGAGCTGTTGACATATTTATTACATCTCCTCCCCATTGCCTGAAAAGATTACTCTCCGCTTTTGTTGAAAATCTTGGACCCTCGATTGTTAGAACTGTGGCTTTTTTATGGTGTGAAAATTTAAGTTTTTCACAACTTTCAATTAATTTTTTTCTCAGTGTTTTTGAAAATGGATTTGCCATGGGGGTATGAATTGGTCCAAATTCAAATTTGTCAAAGAAAGTAAGTTTTCTTCTCTTTGTGAAATCTATGAACTGGTCAAGGATTACAAAATCTCCTCTTTTTATTTCTTCTCTCAAAGAGCCAGCAGCAGTTGTTGAAATTATATATTTGCATCCTTCATCTTTTAATGCAAATACATTTGCACGATTATTTACTTCTGTTGGGGGGATTTCATGTTTTGCTCCGTGTCTTGAAATTATAACAAGATCTATATTATTTATTCTCCCAGTTATTAGGGGAGAAGAAGGTTTTCCAAAAGGAGTTTCAACTTCTTTTGTTTTGAAATCTTCAAGAAGATTTGGATTTTCAAGCCCAGAACCACCTATTATCCCTATTTTCATAATTATTGAACTGGGAAAGATTTTATAAGTATTTTTAGTGTTGAGAATATATGTTCAAACCATCTTTAAATGAAATAAGAAAGCCAACGAAAACAATTTCTGGAATTACTCCTGTTGCAGTCATGCTTCCCCCTCGTAAGTGCAGACATGGAAACTGTATTTATTGTCCATCTATGAATGTGCCTCAGAGCTATACTCCTAAAAGTCCTGTTGTTTTGAGAGCGAAGGCTTTGGATTATGATTCTTACAAACAAGTTGTTTCAAGAATTAAGGCGTTTGAGGTTATGAATCATCCTACTGATAAAATTGAATTAATAATTATGGGGGGAACTTTTTTAGAATATCCTAAGAAATTTCAGTATGATTTTATAAAAGGGTTATATGATGGACTGAATGGAAGAATTTCCAAAAATTTGGAAGAAGCCAAAATGAAAAATGAAAGTGTAAAACATAGATGTGTAGCTCTTTGTATTGAAACGCGTCCAGATGTCTGTTCTAAATTTATTGGAAGAATGAGGGAATTTGGATGCACACGGGTGGAGTTGGGGGTTCAGATTATAGATAATAAGATTTATGATTTTGTAAAAAGGGGACATAAAGTGGATGATGTTGTAAATGCCACAAGAGATTTGAGAGAGGCTGGGTTTAAAATTGGTTATCATCTTATGCCTGGACTTCCTGGAAGTAATATCAAAAAAGATTTGAAATTGTTTAAAAAAATTTTCTCAGATGAAAGATTCAAACCAGACCAGATTAAAATTTACCCATGTCAGGTTATGCCCTGTTCAGAGCTTGAAAAATTATATTGGAAAGGAAAGTATAAGCCTTATTCAGCTGAAGAAATTCATAAGCTTTTGATTAATATGTTAAAAATAATTCCAAGATATTGCAGAGTTATGAGAATTATGAGAGAAATTCCTTCTGAATATCTTGTTGCAGGGACAAAACACATTGGAATTAGAAAAGATGTTGAGGATGAATTGAGAAAGGATGGAGTTAAACTTAAAGAGATTAGATATAGGGAGATTGGTTTCAACAAAGAAAATATAAACCTTGATTTAAAATTAAAAAAAACAATTTACAATGCTTCTGGTGGGAAAGAGTATTTTATTGAAATTGTGAATAAAAATGATGTTTTGTTTGGTTTGGCGAGATTGAGAATTTATAATAAAAATGCAATAATAAGGGAACTTCATGTTTATGGGCAGAGTTTGAAGCTAGGGGAAAAATCAGAAATCGCAGGACAACATACTGGTTTGGGAAAGTGGCTCATAAATGAAGCAGAAAAAATTGCAAAAAAAGAAAAATGCAAAGAAATTAAAATTATTTCTGGTGTTGGAGTAAGAAAATATTATGTAAAATTAGGATATGAATTGGATGAGGGGAAAGGTGAGTATATGAGAAAAGAATTGCAATAATTTTTAAATAATCTTCAATTTGTTATAATTACTATGGAAAAGATAGTCCTATCAAGCCCAGAATCTTTTGAAAAAATAAAACAAAAAATTACTTTAGAAGGTTCAGAAAACTTGCATGTTATTGCTGATTTTGATAGAACTTTAACAAAATGTTTTGTAAATGGAGTAAAAATGCCTTCAATTATTTCTGTTTTAAGAAATGAAAACTATCTTTCTGAAGAATATTCTGTAAAAGCCAAAGCACTCGCAGAACACTTTCATCCTATAGAGATTGACCCTGCAATATCAATGAATGTAAAAAAGAGAAAAATGCAGGAATGGTGGGAAAAGCATTTTGAATTGCTTATTAAATCTGGACTTAATAAGAAAAATCTTGAGAGAGTTGTTAATGAAGGAAAAGTTGAATTTAGAGAGGGAGCAGAAGAATTTCTTGATTTATTATATGAAAAGAAAATACCTTTGATTATCCTCTCTTCATCAGGAATAGGAGATTTAATCCCAATGTATCTTGAAAAATATGGAAAATTGTATGATAATGTTCATATAATTACAAATTTGTACAAATGGAATAAAAAAGGAAATGCAATTGGGATAAATAAGCCAATAATTCATGTTTTTAATAAGGATGAAACTTCTGTTAAAGATCATCCCAAAATTTATGAAAAAGTTAGAGATAGGAAGAATGTTCTTTTACTTGGAGATTCTTTAGGAGATTTAGGAATGGTTGAAGGTTTTGATTATAATAATTTGTTGAAAATTGGTTTTTTGAATGAAGAGGTTGAGAGGGATTTGAAGATATATAAAAGAAATTTTGATATGATAATAATAAATGATTCTAATATGAACTATGTTAATGAATTTATTAAAGAAATTAAATAATTTGAATATTTTATTTTGCGACAATCTTTAAATATATTTAAAATTTTATACTTCTATGTCTTTGGAGAGGTGTGTTCATCAGGGATTGGATACTGGGGCCCATGTTCTTTTTAAGGAACAATGGGAGAGATGTAAAAATTGTACATATGATCCTGAAAACAATAAAAAATGTGTGGGTTATTCTCCAACTGCTTATAGTGTTTCAGACAAAAAACCAGAGCCAGTTATTTCTGAGCCATTAAAGCTTGATATTTCCACTTTGCCAATCCTTCAAAATTAGTCTTGCAGTGGTATCCTCATTAACTTTTCCACCTTTTTTAAAAAATCCTTTCTTTTTTCCAAGTTTTTCAAGTAATATTTCAGAATCCCCTTTTGCATCTATTTTGTAGAATTTTTCCAATATATTTGAATAATCTTTCATGAGGCTTGCAATAACCATTTCTGGTTCCTTAACCTGACTGTAGCTTCTTGCCCCTAGTTTTGTGTGCATTGATATCTTTTCCCTATCCTGATGAGAGTATTCTTTTTCAGGAATTATTCCTGGAGAGTCAATTAAAACTATGTCTTGGGAGAGTTTTATCTTTTGAAGGCTCTTTGTAAATCCTGCATCAGAACCCACTCCTGCAGAGCTCTTTCCAATCAAAGAGTTGATTAAAGAGCTTTTTCCTGTATTTGGATAACCTATAACTCCAACAGTTATCTTTTCATCAGCTGTTTCATCTCTTTTCTTATTTACTTTTTTTGCTTCTATCTTTATTTTGTCTCTTAAATCTTTTATTCCTTTTCTTAAGGTTGAGGACACAAAAACATAGGGAATCAAGTCCTTTGATATTTTTGCATTGCTTTTGTCAATTAAGTCTGCTTTGTTGAAAACATAGATAAGTCTTTTATCTCTCTTTTTTATTTCTTCTTCAAATTCATTATTTCTTGTTTCTTGTATGAATCTTGCATCAAGTATCTCCAGAATTATATCTGAATCCTCAATTATCTTTCTTGCTATTAAAGGATACTTGCCTCTTTGCTTTCTTATGTTTCGTGTTTTTCTTGTATGTCTTGAAGAAAAACTATGTCTTACTCTCATGTTGTTTATAAGAAATTGGAGTTTAAAAAACTAAATAGAAGCGC
>CAZOAN010000034.1:0-4936 GCA_964577855.1 Candidatus Woesearchaeota archaeon
CGGAAAAAAAGTTATATTAAACGGAGTTGAAGGAAAAATACATTATGCGGCAGTATTTGCATCGACGCTTTATGAAGTAAAAAAAGGTGAAGGGGATAATATAATTATAGAATTTAATGAACATTTTAAGGCCCTTATAATTAATGATGAAGATACAGAAGAATACAAAAAAGCAAAAGAATTTGCTGATAAGAATAATTATACATTACAATTAAAAAAGTATAATATGACTCCTCCAAAACCTAGAAGCGGAGTGCTTTATTAATTCTTCTTTATAACCCCAATCAAACCTTTTATTTAAATCTGCCCATCACAAATCCTCACAACTATCCAGTGCAAGATGGCAAAGATAAAACTAAATCCTGCAATAAAGAAGACAACACAACTCCAGATTTTATCCTGATCTAAATATAGTATCACAATCCCCAATGCAAGAATTATAAAACTTAGAATAAAAGGTATTGCTGGATGTGGTTTTCTTGAAATAACTTTTCTTTTTTCTAATCTTTTTATCCAGACTGAGAATTTCATTTTCATCCTTTCCAAACCATCTGAAATACTTATAGTTTTCTATGCCTTATTAGTTATAATAGAAGTTTCTATATTAAATCTGCCCTGTTTCATTGAACTTATTCATTAACTTTTCAACTATTACTTGCGGAGCAAAGCCTTTTCTTGAACAATTCTTTGCAAAATCATCATAGACTTTTTTATCTATATTATAGTCTATCCTCATTTTCTGTGCGCCCGGTGGTGTTGATGCCATAAATAGTTTAAAGAATATTGGTATATAAAACTAATCTTTATTTTCTTCCAAATCCACATTCATCAAACCCAATTCCTCTTTTATTTTTCTTAGAGCTTCGTCTTGGGTGATTTTTAGTTTCTCATTCTTCTTTTCTGCCCAGCCTATTTCGTCCACAAAGCCCTGGACTTCTTCATTTATTTTCTCCAGTTCGCAGGAGAGGGGGAGTGTTTCGTCTTTTTTAATACTGCTTTTGCTATTTTCTATTTCCTGCTCCTTGTCTTGTATTTGCTTCATCTTATTAGATATGTTTTCATTATTTAATTTGGATTCATTAAGCAAATTTAAGATGCGGTTTCCATTGTCTTTTTTAAATTCATTAATAAAATCATCTCTGTAAAGTTTAACAATTGCCATTTTATCTTCAAAAATGTGAAAGAAATTAGAAAGAACCTTGAAATCAATAAGCTGTTTTAAATTGAATATTTCTTTTTCAAGTTCTTTTTCTTGAATCTGGATAGAGTTTTCTTTTTCAATATTCTCAAGATAATCCTCACTCTTTTTCATCTTGCTTATTTTTTCTGAAATTTCTTTTGTTTCTTTCCCTTTATCAAGAATTTTATTTGTTATCTTGGCAATCTCTCCATCAATTATCTTTGATTTTTCTTTTGCTTCCTTAATTTCATTGAATTTTGATTCTATTAAAGAGAGTTTTTTGGAAGTTGAAATAGTTTCTTTGTTCTCATTGAATATAACTATAAGCTCGTTAGATAGGTTTTTTAGAGATTCTTTTATATTTCCCATCTCTTTTCCAATGAGGATGGTTGCTCTTTCATAGCTTTTGCCTGAACTTTCATTAAAGCGCGTAAAAGCTGAATTTATCTCTTCTGTAACTTTTTCAAGACTGGTTTTGTTTGTATTTTCAAGATTATTAATAAATTTCTCAAGAAATTCTATATATTTTTTTCTTCCTTCGTTTGTTGCAGATTTTATTTTATCGTTTTTCTCTTTTGATTCAACATCAACACTGTTTAGAATTTTTATTTTCTCTTTAATTTCTCCTGTAAAAACATTTATTTTCTCCTTAATCAATGAAATTACATCTTTTTCTTTTGTTTTTATGCTGTTTGACTTCTTCTTTATAAAATTTTCAATATCAGAAAAAGCAATTTTCTCTCTGGTTGGCTCTGTTTTTTCAGGTTCACTGAATATTTTTTTAATAAAACTGAATATTCCCATTTTATTTTACTCTATTTCTATTTCTCTCCTATAACTATTTTCCCCTTCCTTAAAATCTTTGAAGCCTTTAATTTTCAAAGATTCTCTGAATAAAGGGCAATCTAATACAAAAGTTTCAAATTCTCCACCCTCCCCTGCAGGATGAATTTTGTATTTTTCGTGGAGTTTGGTAATTTCCTGAATGAACTGGGAATTTATCTCCCTTCCAAGCCAGGATTGGTTTAAAGGATAGGCAAAAACCCCTGTGATTACTACCTTGAATTTGTTTTTTATTAAATCATTGAGATAGTTTAATTCATCAATTTGCCAGAGAGGATTTATGCATTTTATATTTAATTTATCACATATTTTCTGAATTCGTGAGGACTGGTAAACAGATTTTATTGCTCCTGTTACAACCCCTTGGATTTTGTATTTTTTTATTGCCTTTTTTATTGCCTCTTCCAAATCCTTTAGTTCTTCTTCTTTTTTTCCTTCTGTTTTATGGATTATTAAAGGAAGATTCATAGATTCAGCCTGATGTTTTGTTTTTTCAATGCTAGGAGTGTGAAACATGTAAGATTCTTTGTTCTTTGAGAGGATTGAGATTAAGCAGACAAGTTCATGCCCTTGCTTTTGTGCAATATAAGAAGAATAAACAGAATCCTTCCCTCCTGAAAAGAGTGATGCTAGTTTCATAATTTATGAAATAAAAAGAAGTTTTTAAGATTATTTGAAGATGGCAGTGCCCTTGAGAATTATTTTTAGTTCAAGTCCTTTTTTATCTTGGTCGTAAATTACATCTTGGCTTATTCCGACTATTTTTTTTAGTCTACGGTTTGGTCTTTCTAACATGGCGTTTTTTATTAGATAAAGCTGTGCTTCCTGTTCAACTTGTTTGTAATTTCTTCCTTCTCCTGAACCTTCTGTTTCAATGTTTAAGAGATTTTTTAAATCTGCTTCTAAAAGGGATTTGTTGGAATAATACAACGTTATACCTTTTTGATTATAGTTTATAATAACACCCATAGTATTTAGTGAATGGGTGAATTTATAAGAATTATTGCTCTATTTTAATTATATATTTTATTCCTTATCCTCTTCATCATATTCTTTATAATTTTTACTCTTGCTTTCTTTTTCCTTTTTAGCATCATCTTCATCCTTCTCAGCAAATTTATTAAATTCCTCATCTGAAGTTTCTTCATAGGTTCCATCTTTAAGTTCAGTTATTAAATCTTTGAAAGGATTCCCATTTTGTTTCCAATAATTTTCCTTTTCCCAGATATGAATCTCTTCAAAATGGATTGATTGTTCAAGCCATATTTTTTTCTGGTTATCAAGATGCAGAAGAGGTGAAAAATGCTCTATTCTTTTTTCCCTATCCTGTCCTGCAAATTCTGTAAATGAGATTTTTTTGTGAATTTCCTGGAATTTAAAATGTCCTGCAAGTCTTTCAGTAATTTCTTTAATCTTGTCTTTTATGCTGAAATTCCTTTTAGGAAGAGAAATTGAACTTTCACGTAGCGCATTTTTATTCACAATCTCTTTTTTTATCCTTCTATTTTCAGTTGTTATTGCTTTATTTAATGAATCTAAAAGCTCTTTGAGAGTTACTTTTTTGAATCTTGGAAAAGGGCTTCTTGGAATAAGTTCAGGAATTTCACCCTCAAGCTCAATTCTTTCAAAAGCATACTTTTTTGGTGCTTCTTTCTTTCCAAAGAGGATTTCATCTATGCTTTTTATATACTTATTAAGGAGAATTTCTGATTTTATTCTTAATAAGAAAGAGGCAGCCAAGAGAACCTTGCTTGATATAAAGAAGTCTGCTTCTTCCATCTCCTCTATTTTTTTAAAATATTTTTCTGTAAGAATAATTAAATCAATATCCCATGGATCCAATTGCTCAGTGTTTATCAAATCATATATAACTTCCTGCCAATCTATTTCTCTGCTGAAGAGCAAGTCGTGGATTTCCTCTTGTTTTACATTTATTTTTAGAGAATTAGAAGTTTCACCTTGCTTTTCCATTAGTTGCTTAATTTAATCAAGAATATAAATGTTTTTGAAAATCTTTAGTTTTGCACTTAAAAATTTTCTGATGAAATGGATTTAAGAAATTCATCCAGATTATGTCCTTTTAAACCTCTTAAGGAGGATTCTGGGAAATTGCAAAAGTCATAATTAAAAGCCAATTCTACAGGCTTCTTTTGATTTTTCAAACTCCAAATTATTGTGGAGGTTCCCATTTTATCTACAAAAGAGGTTGCTTTTCTAGGGTTTTTGCTTTGCTCGCAAAAACTTTTTGGCATCCCCATATGAACATATAGAAATGTCCCTAATGCATTCAATGGATTTAAAGGAATAATCGCTAATTTTAATTTAAAATTGAATTCTTCAGGTGTTCCATATTCAGAAGTTTTTCTCAAATTCTTGTATAATCCCCTAATAAAATCCAAATCAGGAGATATCTCTTCTTTAGCAGTTAAATCATAAGTTGTTGGAGAAATCTTGTCATCCCATATGTGCTGGGGATCTCTAAGTCTATAGGAAATACCCAAGGCAGGATTATAATCAATGATTTTATTTTCATAAAATTTCTCAAAATCCATTTTAAACCAATCCATTAAAACCATATTGAAAAATATCCCTATATATTTATAATAATTTATATTGTGAATGTTATAAAAATTAATGTAGTTACTAACCTCCTGACATATGTAGTTATTAAATAGACTAATATCTTTTATGATTATAGAAGGACTATCTATTTTTTAATTACTACTTCAAATGAACTATACCCTGTCATTTTTAAAGAGTAACATAAACGAAAGGTTTAAATAGTTATTATCATTCGAATTGATATCACCTCTTTTTACCCAGGAGAAGCTTCAGGTCTGCTTTTTGTTGGCTTGGAGAATCTCCCAGGGTTTCGTAATTATTAAATAATCCTGTCTAAAACCAGGCACTGTT
>CAZOAN010000035.1:0-4784 GCA_964577855.1 Candidatus Woesearchaeota archaeon
ATTTCTCTCCCTGTTTTATTTGTTATAAAAATTCCATCCTGAAATACTCTCCTGTCCTTATTCCTCACTTTTGTAGCTGCTTCAAAATTTGCTGCGGCTTGTCCGGCAATTTCTTTATTAGAGGATTTTACAATTATTACATCCTTGTTGACTTCAACTTCTGCACCCGGGGGTATTTTGCATTTTCTTGGAGTTTTTTCTCCTAAGAAATTTTTTATCAAAACATTATTCCCTTTAATTTCAACATTTATTGGAAAATGGCTTGAACATATTTTTAATTTATATTCAAATTTATCTTGAACTCCTTTAATCATATTTTTTAAGTGTGCTGAAATAGTGTTTATCATTCTTTTTTCTTTTCTTGTGGAAGATGGACAATTTATTAAAATCTTTTTATCTTTTTTTTCATATTTTAATTTTCCAAAATTAAATTCTTTTGAAATTTCTCCTTGAATTCCTTTTACAAAGATAATCTTTTCTTCTTTTCTTATTTCTATACCTTCAGGAATAATAATTTCCTGGGAAAATTGTTTTTTCATTTTAATAAAAATATGCTATAACACATCCCCCTATGTTTTCTTCTTGAGCCTCTTTGTGAGTCATTAATCCCTTGTTGGTTGATATTATTAAGATTCCCAGGTTTCTTGAAGGCAAATATCTTCTTCTGTATTTTTCTATTTGAGTTTTATCACAGCTGAATCTTGGCTTTACTGCTCTGCAATCAGAAAGCTCCCCAATTGTAAGAGTAATTGATTTTTCTTTGGCATCTATTTTATATTTTTTTATTGCTTTTTCCTGCTTCATTATTTTAAGAATTTCTATAAGTAGATTGGAAATGATTTTAATTTCTATATTTTCTTTTCCCGCCTTCTTGGCATTCCTTATCATGTTTAGTGCATCTGCAACTATATCGTGTGACATTTTAACTGTATTTTTGAAAGCCGATTTCAACTGCTATTTCTCTGAAGCAGTGTCGGCATAAATTTAATCCGTATGATTTTATATGGGCTCCAAATCTTCCGCATCTTTCACATTTTTTTGCGGCAATTCCTATTTTTCTTTTTTTGGGTTCATTATGTTTTATATATTTCTGTTTTATTACAGGCTTAGCATCAAGCTGTTTAAATATTTTTTTCCAATCACTCGCGGTCATTTTATATAAACTTCGTCTGGAAATTATCTTCCATAAATTTAATTATTTCTTCTCTTGTGATTATTTGTTTTTTAGATATTTTTCCTTTTTTCATTTTTCTGAGTGCCACCCTTCTTCCACTTCTTTTGAAAACAATTGTAACATCAAAGCCCATTATTCCTATATCTCTTTGATATTCTATTCCCGGTATTTCAATGTATTCCTTTATTCCAAACGAAAAATTATTTTCGCTTATTTGCTTTCTTTTTAAAGTATTATCAAAGCTAACAAGCATCTTTTTTAAGAATTCCATATAATCTTTTCTTAAAGTTACCACTGCTCCCACTTCCAATCCTGGTCTTACACCCCAAGTGGGTATTCTTTTTTTGGATTTTATCTTAGCAGGCTTTTTTTCAGTAAGGTATTTTAAAAGTTTATATCCTTTTTCAAGAACATCAGCAGTTCCTCCTACACTTAAAACTATTTTTTCAATTTTTATTTCTCTCATGATATTTTCCATTTTAGGTTGTTACCATAAATTGTTTAATTAAAACATTAATTTTTTCTTTTCCATTATTTATTTCTGCAGTTTTTCTTTCTCTATTTATTTTTTCAATTTTCCCTTTTTCTCCGGAATGTTTCCCTGCAAACACTATTGCTTCTGAATTTTCCATTAATGGAAGGCATTTTTCTATCTTTTTATTTTTTAGATTTATTAAAACAGAATCATTTATCTTGCATTTGATATCAGAAAGAAAATTTCTTCCATCATTTAAATTTAACTGCACTTTTTTCCCCTTTAATATTTTCTTTCCAATAATCTTGGCAATCTTTGTATTTGCTTCACTTTCCTTTATTTCTTCCATATTAAATTTTTCATTTTTAAGAACAGTAAGCTTGTAATTATTTTTTGAAGGAGTAAGAGTAATAACATCGAATAGCAAAACCCCTTCCTTTTCATCTCTGACTTCTTTTCCATTAAGTAATATATTTTTCATATGAATCATTTTCTTTGCTTCTTTTCTGTTTTGTGCGACTTTAAGCAAATCTCTAAGAATAATTAAAACCGGAAGAGACTCGGAAAAACCCCTGTTAGGTTTAACTACGAAAGTTGTTCCCTTTCTTTGTATTGGCCAGCTCTTAGGGATGGCGTGCCTTTTTAAATGACTCATTTTTTATCTTCCTTATTTTTAATTTTTAAATCTTCTTTTGGTTTTTCATCCTTAGTTATTTCTGTTTTTGCTTCCGAATGTTTTACATTTGCCTGAACTTTATGTTCTTTGAATTTTCTCTCAGCCAATTCAATAATCTGAAGATTTGAAGGCTCTAATTTTACATTTGCTTTTGAGCCATCTTGCTTTTTCACCTGGATATTTTCCACTATAATTTTAGCTCTTTTAAGATTTACTTCAAGAATCTTTCCTGTCTTTCCCTTGAATTTTCCTGAGAATATTTTGACTTTATCTCCTTTCTTTGCAGGGAGATTTCTCTTTCCTTCTTTTTTTCTTAATTCCTTTGACAAATTTATGCTTACAAATTTCTTTCTTAAATGCAAGGGAGCATTCGCCCTGTATTTTCTTTGTTTTCTGGGCTGTTTACTGCCTTTCCATGTTGTTGAAAATTTCTTTTTCATCTTAATATACTATTGAAGCGATTTTAGCTACTTGTGCCCATCGCTCCTGAACCTCCCTTGGAATTGGACCTTTAATTTGAGTACCTTTAGGATTTCCTTTTTCATCCTTCATTATAGCAACTGCATTATCTTCAAATGCAATTCTTTCTCCATTTAATCTTCTGTAAGGTTTCTTCTGTCTTATAACCACAGCATCAAAAACCTTGCCTTTCATATCTGGAATACCTTTTCTTATAGAGACTTTTACCCAGTCTGCTATTTTTGCTGAAGTTTGTTTTCCTTTTTTTGCTTTTGATTTTTTAACTGAGACAATTTTTACAATTTTAGCCCCGCTATTATCTGCCGCAATCATATTTGCCCCCAAATTTAATGCTTCTGTTCCTCGTGCACTTATAGCTTTCATTTTCCTACCTCGGCAGCGTCTTTTAATTTTTGAATAACAACAAAATGAATTATTTTACTGAGGGGCCTGCATTCATGAAGTTTTACAAGGTCTCCCACATTAATATCTTTCTCCATGATTTCTGGAAGTCTTGCATGTATTTTTGTCTTTAATCTTGCGTACCTCTCATATTTTCTTACATATATCATCCTTTCAAATTCTATAACAATTCTTTTTGGGAATTTTTTTGTTACTATCCCTTCAAATATTCTTCCCCTTGTTCCAACTTTTATTTCACTTTTAGCATCCGCTGATATCTTTTGTTCCTGACTCTTTTTACGAGTCTCTTTCGTTTTAGCTTCTGCTTTTGTTTTTTGTTTCTTTTCCATTTTGTTTTTTACAAATATGGTTTTGCGAAATCTTCCTGATTTCAGCTTTCCATTTTGTTTTTATTAGGTTCAGTCCTCAACTGAGTTGTTCTCGAAGCCCATCTTAATAAGAAGAGGTTTTATCTTCTTCATGTGGTATCCTTGAAGCTCTATAATGTCGTTTTTGTAAGTTCCACCGCAAGCGAGCTCATTTTTTAGAGCTTTTGCGATTTTCTTTACATCGACATCCTTGTCAAATCCGCTAACAATTGTGACAATCTTTCCGTATCGTTTCTTATCTGTTGTCACACTTATTCTCTGCGAACTCCTTGTGAGGTTTTCCCATTCTATTGCCTGTAAAGGCAATCCTGTTTTTGGATCAATTTCCATATTTTATTTTTTTTCAATACCTCCTTTAGAGACATTGAATGTTAACATTCTTGCTATTGTTTTTTTAATTTGTTTTGTGTTCGAACTTCCTGTCTTTGAAGTTCTTGCTTTGGATTTTACAAGTTCTACCTTTAAATCTTTAATTTTTTTGTTTCTGTCTTCTTTGGTCATTTTCATTATTTCTTTATATTTCATTTTTTAATTCTCTTAACCTTTTTTGTAGGTTTATTTTCGTATTCTTGTTCATTTAATTTTAATTTTTCAATTAATTCTTTATTTATAGTTATTTTGTCTTTTAATATCGCATGTGGAGAAAGAATACTAACTTTTATTCCCACTGTTCCCGGTTTTGTTTCAGCTCTTGCTTGTGCCCTATCTACAACCTTGGCACTATCTCCTGTTTTTTTAAGGTATCCTTGCGCAAATCTCCAAGATTTTGCTCTTGCACCAGGCAATTTACCACTCAATCTTATTTCACATCCAAGTGCTCCAGCCCTCATAACTTTTTCAAGATTTCTATAGGCAATTACTTTGAATTTTAATGGACCAAATCTCTCCAATCCAAGAGCTATTTCATCAGCTATTATTTGGGCATCAAATTCAGGCTCCATTATTTCTTCAACATCAATATGGATATTTTCAAATTTGAAATTTTTTATTAAATATTCTGTTATCTCATTTAGTTTTTCCCCACCTCTTCCTATTATTAATCCGGGTTTGTTTGTTGAGAGTATTATTTTTTCACCAACAGGAGTATATTCTATTTTTACTTTGCTTAATTTTCCTTTTCCAAGCATCTTTTTGACTGATTCCTTAATGGCAAATTCTTCTTTCTTAAATTTTACAGTTTGTTTTTCTTCCATTTAAATAAAATCCCTC
>CAZOAN010000036.1:0-3085 GCA_964577855.1 Candidatus Woesearchaeota archaeon
TAGCTATAAGCTACAGCCAGACGCTCTAACCACTGAGCTATGGAGGGATTATTATTGTGTATCCCACAAATCTCTGTGGTTTACCGTTAGGTTTTAACCACTGAGCCATGAGGGATTAAAATAAATAGGATAATTCTTTTTTAAAGTTATCCAAAACTATGCTACTATATTTATTTCAGCATCATCTCCAATGCCAATAACAGAAGCATCAATTTTTGCTATAAATAAACTATAGTCTTCATTATATTCTATCTTGTAAGGCAAAGCCTGCCATGCTCCTTTAAAATCTCTTCTGAATGAAAAAGGCCTCATTCCCGTAATTGGGCTTTCTAATTTATATAAAAGATTGGCTAAATCTTGACTTGGAGGAAATTTAAGAAAAATTAATTTGGCTATATCTCCCTCTCTAATAATATGCCCTCTTATTTTTTGCTCAGGATTTCGTGAACTATAATCATAAATATCTCCTATAAATGATCCATTTGGCATAATATTAATATTTCCATCTAATTTATTTTTATGCCCATTATATTTGTAAAATCCATACAAATCAAGCATAATTTCTTCTTCCATAAACAAAATACAATCTAAATCATTTATAAGAATATCTAATATAAGAAATATATTTTCAACAACCAATTACTCTTCCATATCTTTTTTTGCTCTTGGCTCAAGCATAAAGAAAGCCTTGTTTGAGTGCACTTCTTTTACATTCCCGTCTCTTTCATAAACAGCAGTTGCAGAAGGCAAGGCAAATTTTCCTAAGACACCTATTCTTGAATAAACTATATATGAGAAGACTCTTCTTTCCCCAGCCTGCAATCTTTCAAAGTTCCATTCTATTCTTTTGTTTTTTTCATCAATCCTTGAAGGATGCTCCCCGCCAAATTTCTCATGAACTTTTGTAAGGAAAGGCAATCTGTCAATAATACTAATTTTCTCTATGTAATTTTTAGCTTCGACAAGAATCATAACTTTAAGTGCAAATTCTCCACCCTTAGCATTAACAAATGAAACTTTTTTCTTCAGAACCATATTTCTATTTGAAGTTTTTTTAACAAGAACAACTATCAAAACAATCAAAAGAACAATTACCAGAGGAAGAAGCCAGTTGGTTCTTACTGTTATTTTTAAAACCTCTCCTGGAACAATCTCATTATACCAAGTATAATAAACACTAAATCCTTCTCTCTCAACAGTGTTCGGCTCAGGACTAAAATGGGTAAACAATCTTGAAACAATATTTTTCTTTATTACAGTTTCTGTCTTCGCAACAACATTTCCCTCATTTGTTTTCTCAATCAGATTAGTATTAATTATAACCCCATAAGTTTTTTTGTTTGTTGTAAGAATATCTTTTTCAGAAAATTTAAGTGTTCCTTCAAGGTTTGCCTCAATACCCTTAGATTTTATATCAGCTTGAAAAGTATAATATCCTGCCATTAATTTCTTGAAATCTTCCTTATTAAGAGTAATTGTAAAATCATTTCTTTGGTTAGGGCCTAAAGTGAATTCTTTACTAAAATCAAAGAAGAGAGAACTAAATTCTACACTTACATTTTCAAAATTAAAATTTGCTTTGTTATGTATGTAAATATTGAGAGTTTTTGATTCCGGGTCAAATTCAGCAGAACCTACTTCAAAAGCATCTGGAAATTCAATAACATTAACTGTCAATGTCTGGAGTATTTCCGCACCTTTATCATTTCTTATATAATAATCAAAAGTATAATATCCTGTTCTCATTTTTTCAGGAGGATAAATTTTAAGAGAAATGTCTTGTGTTCCTCTTCCTGCTAAATAAGTTGTTCCTTTGGGATAAACATCCTGGCTAAAAAAACTATAGAACATTATGTTTTCAGAAGCTCCAAGATTATTTATTCTTAAATCAAAAGTTGCTGGTTCATTCAGACCTAAAATCATAACTTCATTTGTGCTTTGCTTTTCAACTTCAAGACTCATAGCAAGCATTGAAGGAACAACTAAAAAAAATGCCAACAAGAATAAAACCACCTTTTTCATAAAAAAATTAAACGAATTTGATATTTAAGGATTTCGGTTGGAGTTTATTGCTAAAAATCTTTAAAATTATGTATTTTTCTAACAAAAAAATTACAAAAAAGGATAAAATTATACAAATAACGACGGGGAAAATAATTTATCTTTTTCCTTCCATATTAATTAATTTCCCCATTGAATTAATGTGCCTAGAAAATAATTTATCTTTTTCCTTCAATCTTAATCATTTTTTTCTTTTTTGATTATGATGCCTGGAAAAATTTATCTTTTTCCTTCCAAATCGAGAAAAGCTTTCGCTTGAGTTAGGAATTCATTGCAGTCTTCAATAAGTTTTTCCTCATACTCCTTAATTCTTGAATATATAACCCATTTTTCATAAATCCCCCTTAAAAACTTCCGTGTTGAAGTCTTTTCAAACTTGCCCTCATAATCTCTTATTAAAGTTCCTTTTACTGCAACTTCGACACTTCCATTGTTCATTTTAAGTTTTTTTCCATCTCTTGTGATTTCAACATTTGTTAAATTCAAAACTTCAAATTTAACTTCAACTCCAAATTTAAAATAATCTGTAACTTTTCTTGAACAAGCCCACTCAACTTTGATATTTTTTGAATCTCCTGAAATCTTTTCAGAATATTTATTTTCAATTATATCCAATTCAGCTTCCTCTAAAAGCCATTGGTAGCAAAATTTGTAGAAATCCTTAAAGTCCATAATCCCTTCATATTTTACTTTGCTCGAGAAAATCTTATCTTTTTCAACCATCTTTCCTTACATAATAATAAAAAATCTTTATTTAAATATTCTTCGGAATAAATCATTTCATTTATTTTTAGAAATCCGTCTAATTTTTTCCTCTAATTTGGCTTTTCAAGAAGAATTAATGAGAGAAGACTTTTTCTTTGTTATCCAACGAACCTTCCTTCTTTTCATAAACATATTTTTTCTGCATTTTGAAGAACATAGATGATTTATAGTTCCATCTTTCATAATAAGAGTTAATCCCTTATGAATATCATAATTCTCCCCACAATAAACACATTTTGGCATTTTAGCTATAACTTCC
>CAZOAN010000036.1:3185-4716 GCA_964577855.1 Candidatus Woesearchaeota archaeon
CCTTTTGTAATATTTGATTTAATTCTTCTTGCCTCTATTTCAGTTTCCCTGAGCATTAAAATATCTCCAACCCTTACTGGACCCTTAACATTTCTTCTCATAGAACGCCCATTATCTCTTCCTGCCTGAACCAAGCATTTAACCTGTGTAATTTCTCCTCTAAAACCGGTTCTTCCAAGAATTTCTTCAACAACTGCAGGAACAGCCTCTTCTGTTACAATTCTGTCACTGCCCTTGGATCTTTGCTGTTTTACTTCTTGTTTTTTTTGTTCCTTTGCCATTTTATTTTAAAGAATCATTTTAATCCAGCAATATCTTTTTGAGAATCGCCTGCATCTATTACTGCAACTGAAGAAGTTGGAACCTTTATCCCAACAGCAATCCCAAGCTTCTGTCTGCTGTCAACTTCTCTGCAAAGAATGTTTTTCTCCTTGCACAAAAGAGGCAGGTGCTGAACTATTTCTTTTGGCTCAACATCTCCAGCATAAACAACAAACTTAGCAGTTCCTCTTTCTATTGCTTTTGTAACTTCATTGGTTCCCTTTTCAATTTTTCCAGTCTTTCTCGCTTTTTCAATAATTTGATATATATCCATTTTTTCCTCGCTAAATTGCATAAAAGAGAATTAAATATCCTCCCTTATGTTCATTGGATAAGGTATTTAAAAAAAGTTCATTTAAAAATGTTTGGATAATTTATTTCTTAGAATTTTCTTCCATATTAATCATTTTTTTCTTTGATTATGATGCCTGAAAATTTATTTCTTAGAATTTTCTTTCTTTTTAGTGTTTTCTTTCTCTTTAGGAATTTCCTTATCCTCAGACTTCCACTTCTTCACAAGTTTTTCTTTCTCCTCACGCTTCTTGTTTTCTCTCATCTGTTTTAATATCCTTAAAATTATAAGAAGGATTATAAGTGCTAACACAATTAAGATAATATTAATAAGGAAAAATACCAACTTTCCAAAAAATGTATTTTGTCTTCCAACTATTACTTCAAAATGCGCACTTGAAGGAGCAACACCATTTGGATAGATTAATTCAAGTCCAACTATATATTTTCCCAAAGGAAGAAAACCAGTATCAAAATTTCTTTTAAAATTAACCTGGTTTTCAATAAGAACTGTTTCAGTTCTAGTCAAATAAACTCTTCCACTATAATCTTTTATAACATAATTAAGGGTTACATCCATTCTCTCTTTATCTCCAAGAGGAATTAAAGTCACTGAAGTCCTTAATTTATCTCCCTGAGGAACAAGATAATCTTCATTCAAAACAATAATGTTTGAATCAAACAAAAGCAATCTAGTTTTTATATTCAAAGAAACATAAACTGCGCTTCCGCCTATAAGTATTTTTCCTGTAAATATCCCTGTCTGACTTAATGCAACAAAAATAACATTTAATTCTTCTGTCTCTCCGGGATTTACTTCTATATATCTTTGAGGCAACATGACCATATTAGTAAGATTTTGTTGGCTTATTGATAAATTAACTTTTGTTCCCCCGTTGTTAGTAATATAAATTTTCTG
>CAZOAN010000037.1:0-4623 GCA_964577855.1 Candidatus Woesearchaeota archaeon
ACAAGAGTAATTGGTTTTACAATTGTTGTAAAGAAGTGGCGTAAACCTCAGAGATTCATTGGTGCATTAAAGGTTGGTAGAATAAATTGAGTTAAGATAATCTATTCTTTGCTTATTTTTTATTGAAGAAACTATGTCTTTCTTCCTTTAACTATTTTAATCTTATTCTTCAAACTAAGAATCTCTTTTTCTTTTCTAATTTTAACTCTAACCTTTTCTTTATCTTTCATAAGTTTTGCTTTTTCTTTCTCTAAATAATTCTCTGCCCTCTCAAGTTTTACTAAATCTTTCTCTAACTTTTTCAATTTGGGACTAGATAATTCCCTTTTTTCTGTTTTCATCCTCTTTTTATATTTTTACAATGAATTCCTTACTTATATACTTAACTCTCCAACTTTTCTAAAATATTCTCATCAACAATCACAATATGTCCAATGCTTTTAACATTCTTGTATTTAACAATAATTCCCTTAGTTTTAAGATTTTGTTTTTTATCTAATCTAATTCTTAAACTATCAATCTTATTTTCTCCCAAGAGAACTTCATCAACCTTTCCAATATAATTCCCTTCCCCACAATAAACTTCCTTTTTAATCAAACCTTTGATGCTATTCTTAGGATGTTTATTTATTCTATTAATTTCAATTTTTTCTATAATCTTTTTTTTATAAACAAAAGCCATTAATCCAAACAATCCGATTATTAGAAGAAATCCGAGAACATTCCAATTGTTATTAACTATACTTGAGCCACCAACAACAAAACCAGTCATAGTATTTCTTCCGATAAACAAAATTCCTACTAACATAAATCCAACAAGAATTATTAAGAAAGTTTTACCCTTAATTCTTTTCAAATTTTTCTTAATCTTGCTTTTGTATTCCTTATGTGTCTTTGGCTTTCCTACTTTTTTCTTTATTATTTTAAATTTAGATTTAAATAATCTAATGATTAGCAAAATCAATAATACTGCAACTACACCTATAATTCCATAAACCAAATACATCCAATTAAAATTTTTTACAGGGAGTAAAGCACATTCTTCTTGAGATAAAACTTCAAAGGTTTCTCCTGCAACAGCAGTTTTATTCCCACTATAAGTAATTTCAGCATATAACCTGTATGTTCCTTGAGAAGCTGAATCTGGAACTTTTAGTTCTATGTTGAAGCTTGTTTCTTTTTCAACAGCTCTTGTGTCCTTGTATTCAGTAATTAATTTATTATTTTTATCAATAATCCAATAAGTCATAAAAGCATCAAGAAGTTCTACTTTAGCATAATTTTCCAATTTTACATTTGCTTTAATCTTTTTTCCAGAACAAATCTCTTTATATCCATCTTCTAAATTTAAATAAATATCAAATAAAGGTTCTGATGGGCCAAGATATTCACAAATTTGTGTTTGATTTGGCATTCCTTTTGTTCCAGTGCAATCTCCTTTATTTGCACAAATTCTTTCTTGTATCCCTGATTCTGGGCAGATAGATGGAAACCACTCTGTACATTGCCAGTCATAAGTACACCTGCTTCCTCCAGAACTTCCTCCTCCAGGATTTGGAGTTGTGGGACAAGCTCCGCAATCTCCTGGGCAAGTTGAACAGCTTTCTCCATTATTGCAAATTCCATCTCCGCAATATAAAGACGGTGTTGAAATTTCAGAGTAATTTCCAGAACCATAAATCCCTTCTCCATAGTTACCTGCAGAAACTAATGGAATTAGAACTAATATTAATGCAAAAAAAATAAGTTTTTTTTTGATTATCATCTTATACTCCCTCCTGGATTAATTACAAATTTACATCCATCTTCTTTATATATTTCCCAATGAGGACTAGTAAAACTCATATTAGCATCCCATGTTAATATTCCAGTACCAGTTATAGTAATATTATCTGGAACATTAAAATCAGTACTCCAACTGCAATTATCTGAACATGTAATTGCCCAATTTCCAGAACCCGGGGCTGTGCAAGTGTCAAGTGAAATTGTAATTTTCCTTGTCTCAGTTATATTTAAATTTCCTCCAACATCAATAGCATAGGCAGAATAATTATAAGTTTCAAAACTTAAATCTATAAAGTTATGCTTTAATTTATATAAACTATTATCATAAGAAGCATTTATTTCTTCAGGGGATAATGCTCTTGAATATATTTTAACTTCATCAACTTCACCATTAAAAAAATAACCATTGCTTGCACTGCTTGAAGTTCCAATTCTTGTGATAGCACTTCCTTTGGTTGCAGTTAGTGCTTTGAAATTTGCAGAAGATAGTGGATAATTTAAAATTTCTTTTCCATCAACATAAACTCTTGCAGTAGTTCCATCCCAGGAATTAACTACATGATACCAAGTATCTAATTCTGCAGGAATATTTGTATTTCCAGATTGATAAGTAGGGCCTGTTGCACCTCCTCCAATTGTCGCAGTAATATCATAAGTAGAGGCTTCTAGTCCAATAAAAAAAACAGAACTTCCGATAGTATATTCATCATTTCTATGCAATGCGGTTTCCCATCCAGAATCTGATCCAGTCCTTTTTATCCATGCCTCAACTGTCATAGCATCATAATCTCCACTAGCAGTATCTCCTAAATTAATATAATCACTATCTCCATCAAATTCTAAAGCCTCCCCATATTTTCCTATAGACTTAGCACCTTCTCCAAAACCTTCTCCGGTGAAAATTCCAAAATTATTATAACTTGAATTATCAAAAACTCCTGTTGAATTAGAAAAATCCATTGACCAATATCCTAACAAAGAATAATTCCAATCAAAAAAAGCTGAAGTGCCTACTCCATCTGTTATTGTTGTGTTTAAATAAACACTTGTTTCAATCTGTCTATCTCCATTGTTGGGAGTTGGAGGTTCCCAAATTATATTTGGCGGTTCTGAATCTATAATTGTTAAATCGCTTGAGTTGCCCCATTCACTGAATCCTCCATCAAATAATCTTAAACTACATTTCCAAATTTCCCCTGAACTAATATTCCCAGAATCTAGAACAGCATTAAATTTATAACCATTAGAATAACTATCATTATAATCAACAGTTAAATTCAAGACATCATCCTTATACCACCTTACGGTGGCATTCATTAAATCTTCATCAACGTCTATAAGAGTATCATAACAGTTTAAATTCTGAGTTTCAAAATTAGTTCCATCTGTTGAATTAATTTCAGGAGTTGGTGTTTCTGGGGGGCCACTTATTGCAATAGTAATATTTCTTTGGCTAATATTTAAATTTCCATCTTCGTCTATAACATAAGCAGAATAATTATAATCTCCATTTTCAAGAGAAGTAAAATTGTGATAAAGTCTATTTGCAGTATTATTATATAATGCCATAATTTCTTCTGAACTCAATGCTCTTTTCCAAATCATTAATTCATCCACCTTACCATTAACATTTGAACCCCCCCACCCGTTTGCCATTAATTTCACACTATCATAACCCGGATCAGAAATGGCAGGACCATTATCAGAACCCTTATAATTACCATCGATATATAAAGAAGAATTATAAGTGGGATTACCAGGTTCAGCAGTAAATCCCAATAAATGCCAATTCCCATCACAAATAATATTCTCTCCACTTATAGTTTGACCATCAACCCATAATCCTCCTAATTTATAACCCAATATCCAATCACTTGAACCAGCGGCATCTCTTTGAGATGCCACATATACATTGGAACATGAAGAAAGATTTTTTACCCAAACAAATACACTAAAGGATTCACCACTCCCTGTTAAACTATAATCCATATGAGTATCAAGATATCCTGTTCCAGTAAGATAATAAGCCTGTCCGAATTTTCCTGTAACATTGTCTGTCTCATCTGATGCCCCTTCAAAGGTAGCAAAATTTCCATAACTAGAATTATCATAAACTCCTGTTGAGTTTGTATTTTCAAAATTCCAATAACCTAATAAATCTCGGTTCCAATCAAAAAAAGCAATGGTTTCATTATCATCAGTAATTGAGGTATTTAGATAAACCCAACTATTTGATGTTGTTTCTCCTTCAGGAGTTGGAGGTTCCCAAGTTATTGTTGGAGTATTTGCACTTACAAAAACCAAAGAAAAATTAACAAATAAGAATATCAAACTTGTAAAAATTATCTTTTTTTTTAATATTTCATTTTTCATTTTAACTAGAAATTATTATTCCACTCCCATTATGATACATTTTAGCTGAACAGTCTGAATTAAAACAAAAAGTATCTGTTGTAGTGATGTTTCCTGTTACATTCAGATTTCCTGTCATTGTGTCTCCTGTAGCATTAACAAATGCTGTATCAGCATCACTTGTGGTTATGGCATTTTCCACACACCCAGTTATTTCAGAACACTCATCCTGATTTCCAAGAGCAATATCAACTTCTGATTCTGTATAAAATAAACTTGTTAACCAACTCACTAAAATACTCAAAGTTCCATCATTATTTTCCATTTGAGTTTCATTAATTGTTCCAAGATTGTCCCAATAATCTGATGAATTAACATTTAAATCAGATTCCTCGCCATCATCTATCCAATCATCCTGATTAATATCCATGTAAAGTGTATCAGCTAATGATTGATTCCAACTTGAGTTATCTCCTGTAACACTTA
>CAZOAN010000038.1:0-4577 GCA_964577855.1 Candidatus Woesearchaeota archaeon
CTGTAGGATTTTACTTGAATAATTAAACACAATTATATCTTAAAAACTGCAACCGAAGAGCTTTTAGACATCACTTCGTTCGGTCTAAAAACTTGATAGGCAAAGTTTTTAAACCATTTTAACGGTATAAATTGGAAAAGTATCGTTTTCAATTATTATCACGATATCACATCACATTCAAATTTGACAGTCTTAATTTGACTTAAGGAAAGTTGAAAGTTAGGAAATTCCTAAGGATGCTTAGGTAGGCTTTATGCCTTTGTGGAATGCTAGTAATTAGCGATATTTTTCTGAGAAATCATAGATTTCAATAAATTAAATATACAAAATAAATATCAAAAAATGGCAAAAATAAGTCCAGTATCAATAAAATACATGATACATGCGAATTTTACAGCTGAAGGAGCTTTGGAAAAACCTGACGTAATCGGAGCTATATTCGGACAGACAGAAGGCTTGCTGGGAGCTGAACTTGAAATGAGAGAATTGCAGAAAGAAGGAAAAATAGGAAGAATTGAAGTTGAATTGGAAAGAAGGGACAAGAGAACAACTGGAAAAATAAAAATTCCAACTGCTCTTGACCAGTCTGAAACAACTCTAATAGCTGCTGCAATTGAGACAATTGAAAGAATAGGCCCAAGCGACGCTCAAATTGAAATTGAAAGAATTGAAGATGTAAGAGGTAGTAAAAGAGATTACATTCTTGAAAGAGCCAAAAAGCTTATGTCTGAAATAAAAGGTTCAACAGACTCAAGGGAAATTTCAAATGAAATAAAGGATTCTGCAAAAACTGCAAACATACAAGAGTATGGTGAGGAAAAACTTCCATGCGGAAATATATCTGGAAGAGAAATAATTGTTGTTGAAGGAAGAGCAGATGTTATAAATCTTTTAAGAGCAGGAGTTAACAATGTGATTGGAATGAATGGAACAAAACTTCCAAATGCAATAAAAGAGCTTGGAAAAGAAAAAGAAATAACTCTTTTTGTTGATGGAGACAGGGGCGGAAAGCTAATTGTACAAAATGTATCTGACAATGCAAGCATTGATTACATTGTTGTTGCGCCTGATGGAAAGGAAGTTGAAGAATTAGCAGGAAAAGAAATCCTTATGATTCTTAGAAGGAAAACCCCATTAAATGAATTTCTTAGAAGAGAAGGAATGCAGAGAAGAGAATCAACTGAAAAAACTGAAACCCCTTCAAAAAGAAATGAATTAAGCAATGAGGAAAAAGAAAAACTAAAGAAACTTTCAAAAGAAAATGAAGGCTCAGGCAAAGCAATTCTTTTAGATGAATCTCTTAAAGAGATAAAAGAAATCTCTTCAAGGGGATTTGGTGGAAGTCTCAGAAGAATAAATGAAAAGCCTTATGCAATAGTTTTAGATGGAACAGTCACAAGCTCTGTTATAGAATCTGCAGAAGACGCAGGGTGTCAAGTTATTGTTGCTAAAAATTTTGCGGCAACAAGTAACAATATTCAATTATTAAGTTTTTAATTTAAACGCGGGGGTTTAAATCCTCGTGTCCTCTTTTTTTCGTAACACTTAGTAACATGAATTCCTTTCTTCACAAAGTAAAAGGAGAATTATTCACTGTTTGTCCAGACATATAGTTACTATGATGTAACTATTTAATTACTACAATCGTAAGCTTTATAAACTAGATAAAATCTAAGATATTGTAGAAAAAAACTTTCTACATAATTAAATAAAATGAGAGCAAAAATGAATACAAAGAAAATTTTGGTTTCTCTTTGTACAATCGCAATCGCTTTATTCTTGGTTGCTACAGTTAGTGCTTCTGGCATAGCAAACTATACAGTAATAGAAGTTGATGGAGTCAATATTCTAGATAGTGTAAGTGTTGTTGCAGGCGAAACAATTGCTGTTAAAGTTTACTTTACAGCTCTTGAAGATGCTTCTGATGTCAGAGTAAGAGCAGAAATAGAAGGCGACAAAGTTGATGTAAATGCTGTCTCAACTTCTTTTGATGTTGAAGCTGGCTATACATACAAAAAAACTTTAAACCTTAAAGTTCCTTTTGAACTCAAAGATGATCTTTCTGATGATGTAACTCTTAACATAAAAATATGGAATGGAGATTTCAAATCAGAATATAAAGATTTAGTTTTGAGAGTTCAAAGACCCTCATACAACCCAGTTGTTAAGTCTATAACTACATCTCAATCAGTTAGAGCTGGTGAAACATTCCCAGTTGATATTGTATTGAAGAATGTTGGTTATAATGACTTGGATGATGTTTATGTAACTGTGGGAATCTCTATTTTAGGTGTTAAAAAAACATCTTATTTTGGAGATTTAGTTCCAATAGAGAATTGCACTAAAGACTGTGATGAGAAAGATACAGTTAGTGGAAGAATTTATTTAGAAGTTCCTTACACTGCTAAAGCTGGAATCTATACTCTTGAAGTGGAAGTTACAAATGACGATGTAACATATAATGTTGCAAAGCAAATCCTTGTTGAAAATGATTTGTCTGAAAATGTTGTTGTAATGAGCACAGGAAAAACAGTTGCAGTTGGTGAAAATGCTGAGTACACTTTGTTGCTTATAAACCCTACAAACAGTTTAAAGCTATACAAAATTATAACAGCATCAAATGGAGAAATTTCTTCAAGCGTTGATGTTGCTGTTGTAGCTGTTCCAGCAGGAACAAGCAAGACAGTTACAGTAACTGCTAAGGCTAGATTAGAAGGAGATTATAACTTTGATGTTAGTGTCTTCTCTAGTGAAAAGCTTGTTAGCCAAGTTACTCTTAACTTAAAGGCTGAAGCGAAATCTGTAAATCCAATTGTTGTTTTGACAGTCGTATTAGCAATAATCTTTTTGGTATTGCTAGTTGTCTTGATTGTATTGTTAGGAAAGAAACCACAAAAGTCAGAAGAATTCGGAGAAAGTTACTACTAAATTCCTTTTTTCTTTTTTTATTTTTTATTTAGTCTTTCTCCCTTCTTCTTTCGTCAGAAAGATGAAGACACCCGCAACGAAAGCGAGGACTTTTCTTTTTTAATTAATTATAATAATATTTAAAAAAGGTGAAAATTCATAAATGAAATCTAAAGATGGAACAAAAGACAAAAGACAGAAAAAAATATATGAAAGATTACCTTGAAAGACCAGAAGTAAAAGAGAACTATAATGGTTATCATAGAGCTTGGATGTGGAATCACAGACATCCTACAGAAAAGAGAACAGAGGATGTAAAGAAGATTGTTGAGGATATGAAGAAGTATCCTGCTAATTTTCCTAAAGAAGAATTTAATAAAAAATTAGATAAAATTCTTGAATGCAATCCTTCTGAAATAAAAGAAAAAACATTGAAGGATTTAATATATGATATTTTAGAGAAAGAGAAATTATTAACCCCAAAGAGAATGATGAATTTATATTATAATCCTAATTGGGCCAATGCAATTGAAGAATTTATGCAAGCAAGAAATTATATTAAAAATGAGGATGAAAAATATATTCCCCTATAAAAATATTCTACAAAATGAAAAAAACAACAAGGATAATAGCTATATCAATAGTTTTAGTTTTATCAATTATTTTTATATACTTTAAAATTTCTGGATTTGCAACTGGTGGAGTTATATCTAAAGATTCTTATTCCTGGACAAAAGCAATTTGCAACGAAACCCATTGTCAAGATTATCAAATCTTTTGTAATGAAGATAAATTAGTAAGACAAACTCCAGTAACAGGTGCAGTAATTAGTATATCTGAAAATTGGATAGACCCAAGAAATGAAATAAACATAAATAGAGTTTGTGAATGAGGTTAAAAGAAGTAGTTATCCATAAAACAGGATTGTTGATGATATTATACTAACCTTTATTATAACTGATTACAAGATTATATTACAGATAATTAAACTCTTTTTAATACCAATTTAAATAAACCCAATCATTCAACAAAGTGAACAAAAATAAATCCCGGTATCTCTTTCTCAACAACAAACTTGTCTTTTATTCTTCTTATTGAAGTAAGAGTCTGCATAAATCCAGGGCCCACAGGGGCCACAAGCATTCCATTTTCCTCTAATTGTTCTAAAATCTCCTTAGGAACTTCTTCAAGAGCCGCACTTATTAAAATTCTGTTAAAAGGGGCTTCTTCAGCCCTAATTTTTCCATTTCTGTTGTAAATTACAATATTTTTATATTCTTTTAAATTCTGAGTTGATTTTTCTGCTAAACTTTGCACAATTTCTACTCCGCAAACTTTTCCTTTTTCTCTCACTATCTCTGATATTAAAGCGAGAACATAACCGCATCCAGAACCTATTTCAAGAACTTTCTGATTTTCCTTAAGTTTAAGCATTGAAAGGGCAATTGCAATTGTTGATGGCTGGGAGATTGTCTCGGATTCTGTTATAGGAAGAGCTATATTTTCATAAGCTAGTTTTTTAAAATTTTCCGGAACAAAATTTTCTCTTTTAACTTTTTCAAATGCATTGATTATCTTCTCTGAAAAGCCTTCACTCTTCAGTAAGCCGATTAACTGAGATTTATCCATTAAATAGAGAAGCATAGGTTTTATTTAATTGTTTTGAAAAA
>CAZOAN010000039.1:0-3926 GCA_964577855.1 Candidatus Woesearchaeota archaeon
CATTTCACTCGTGTAAGCGCGGGGTGGGAGTCGAACCCACGAAAATTCGCTCTGCAGGCGAACGCAGTACCGTTGTGCCACCCGCGCATGAAAAAGAAACAAACCCTGTTTATTTAAAACTTTTTAATATTAAAATTAATATCTTTAGCTTTTTCAATTAAACCCAGTCTTGTATTTGGAATATCTTCCTCATGGGAAAATCTAAGATAATCTAATACCTTTTTTTTCCTTGCTTGAAGACTTTCTTTTGAATTTATGCATGGGCCGCCTATGCATCCCCCAACACAAAAGTTAATGTCCAAGAATTTTATTTTCTTGTCTGGTTTTTTAAAGAATTTAAAAACTTCTCCAATACCATCCATAATTTTTATCTCATTCTTCTTTATAACCCCCCTTAAATGAGCTGTTTTGGACAAACCTCCTGCAAGAGGATATATTTTTGTATAATCATTATAAAATTTATCAAAATAAACTTTCTCCTTTTTTGTATTTATTTTATATCTCAAAAATAATTCTTTTAATTCTTTATAATCAATAACATAATCAACAATCTTTGAATTTTTTGCTTCTATTTTCTTGAAATTGCAGGGCGATATAAAAACTATTTTATAACCGGGGTAAGTTTCTTTACATATTTTGGCCATTGCAATCATGGGGCTATCTACAAGAATTAAATTGTTTTTATATGAGGGGAATTTCGTCTTTATAGTTTCAACTACTCCTGGACAAACTGAAGAAATAGCAAGATTATTGGAATTTTCAAGTAATTTGTGATACTCCCTATTAACCATCTTTGCCCCAAATGTCAATTCAACAACTTTTTCAAAACCAAGTTTTCTTAATTGTAAAATTATAGAAGGATAAGAAAAATCAACTACAAAACTTGGAGCCATCATTGCAACATATTTTCCTTTAAGGGGGAATTTTAGATTTTTAATATTTTTTTTCATTTTATAAAATGTAAAAGCTCTGGAAGTTTATCAATATTACTTGAAGGGTCAAAATGCCCTCTTTTATTTAAAATTAAAGTTTTTGCACCCAAATTTTTTTTAAATATAGCCGCATTAGATAAAGGCACATAGGGATCATTATCAGAGAATATTGCCACAAATTCATTACAATGGGCTTTAATTTTTTTAAAATCAATTGGTGTTTCCATCCAAGGTTTTGCTATTTCTATTACTTCCTCTCCTTCTTCTTCGATAGTCTTTTTATCTAAATACATCCAAGGAGCAATAAGGATAACTTTTTTCACCTTTTCATCTTTATCCAGTTTTTCAATATATCTTAAAACTGCTTGACAACCAACACTATGCCCAATAAAAATATCTTCTTCATTTATCTCTCTCACAATTTCTCTAATTTTAGCAACCCAGGACTTAATTTCTGGTTTATCTGCATTAGGCATTTTGGGAGCAAAAACTTCAAAACCTTTTGACTCCAAAGACTTTTTTATCCATTTATGCATGGGCTCTTCAGGACTTCCATCCCATCCGTGAATTAGGAATACTCTTTTCATTTTAAAAATGCCCCGGACAGGATTTGAACCTGCGACCCCTAACTTAGAAGGCTAGTGCTCTATCCAGGCTGAGCTACCGAGGCTTAATTGTTTTGCTCATTAGTCCAGAATGGATTTAGCCAGATGTTAATCTGAGCCTATCCAGCTGAGCTACCGAGGCTTACAATTTATAATAATTTATTCAAAGAACTATTTAAAAGGTTTTGTTTAAGAATTCTTAAATTTCCAATTCACTTAAATCTTCTGCAATTGCAACATTTTTGAAAACACTTTTTGCATCATCCAAAAGCCCTTTAATATTATTTTCATATCTTTGAGAAATATGGGTAAGAATTAATTTATTTGCCTTTGCTTTTTTAGCAATTTCACCACATTGTTTTGCAGTCAAATGTAAATGTTCTTTTGCGTCTTCACTATTTTCTGAACTAAAACTTGAATCACATATTAAAATATCAGAATCTTTAACAAAAGGTACAATTTTTTCATTAATCAAGGTATCAAAAACAACAGATATTTTTTTCCCTCTTTCTCCATAAACAAAATCAGAAGATTTATATTTTTTACCACCATAAATTATATCTTTTCCTTCTTTAAGTTTTTTAAGTAAAGGCCCAAAAGGCAATTTTGATTTTTTAATTTTTCTCTTGTCAAGCCTTAATTTATCTTTTATAATAAAAGAATAAGCATTAGTTGGAATTCCGTGATGCATTCTTGAAGACTCTAAATAAAAATTATTTGTCTCGTAAAATTTCCCTCCATTTGTCTCTTCAACAATTATTTCATATTTTTTTTGAAAATTAAAAACTTTAAGCAAATCCCTCATAAATTCTTTTGTTCCTTTTGGTCCGTAAATATAAAGAGTTTTATTATATCCGCTTAAAGCCAAAGTAGAAAGAAGTCCAGGAATTCCTAAAACATGATCAGAATGCCAATGGCTAATTAAAATTCTTGTAACTTTACATGGATTTAATCTTGCTTTTCTAAACTGCCTTTGAGTTCCCTCCCCACAATCTACTAAAATATTTTCTCCTTCATAACTTAAGAAAACTGCTGAATGATTCCTCTTTGCAGTAGGAATTTGTGCAGACGTTCCTAAAAAATAAATTTTTATTTTAGATGCCATAAGTTATAGAAAGAAAATCCCTTTAATTAAATTTCTAAAGCTCACGCTATTTATAAGACGCCGAGAAGACTGCCCAGCGAAAAATAAAGGCGCAACGCTCAGTTCATTTAGTTTTTTAGTGCAGTTGAAGCTGGAGAGATATAGATAATCGTATCTCCTCTCAAAAAAGTCAAACCAAGACTCTTTTTTACTTCACCTTCGTGCATTTCTTTTACATTATCCAGCACCAAATTGATGTGGATATCAAAAGCCAACAAGGTTCCAACAAAATACTTGTCACCTTTCAAATGCACTAAAACTTCTTTGCCTTTGGATGTGTTTAACAAATCTAAAGGTCTTTCAATTCCATTAGCCATAATCAAAAGATAATAAAATCGTTTTTAAACTTTTCTTATACTTCTACAAAAAAAATTTTACAAAAAGATTTATAAACAAAAAATCAGCTTATCTTAATATGAAACTAGGAAGAAAAATTACTGGCGGAAGATACATAAAAAGAATGAAAAAAAAGAAATATGCTCTGCCAGGGCAAAATAAAGTTGTAAAACTCTCTGAAGAAGAAAAAAGAAAAATTAAAAGAATTCTGGGGGGAAATAAAAAAAGTTATTTACTCAGGGCAAAATTTGTGAATATTAGGGAAAAAGGGAAAAAGGGAAAAAAAATTGAGATAAAAAATGTTCTTGAGACTCCCTCAAACAGATTCTTAGCAAGACAAAACATATTAACCAAAGGAACAATTGTTGAAACAGAGCTTGGAAAAGTAAAAATAACTAATCGCCCAACACAAGAAGGCATGATTAATGGTGTTTTAGTTGAATAATTTCTGATAATTTTCACTACTTTTATCCTCTACAGAAGCCGAAAGCTTTATAAATGCGAAAACTTTAAAAACCCTATTATTAAACTCAAGAATAACAAAAAATTCTCTTAAAAATGGCCGGAATAAGAAAATGTCCAGAATGTGGAAGCATTAACCTAACTTATGATTCTCATCTCGGAGAAATAATCTGCAATGATTGTGGGTTGGTTATAGAGGAGAAAATGGTTGATACTGGGATGGATTTGTCAGGAAAATTTGACAAAAGTGAAAAAAAAGGCAGAGGGGGAGCCCCAATTTCTATGCAAAAATTCGACAAAGGTTTGACAACCAATGTAGGAGAGATTTCAGACATATACAGGCTTGAACCAAAACAAACAAGAAAATTCTTAAGACTGAAAAAATGGCAGGAAAGAGTTTCAACATCAATAGAAAGAAATCTAAGGCTTGCTATGGCTGAACTAAGA
>CAZOAN010000040.1:0-3872 GCA_964577855.1 Candidatus Woesearchaeota archaeon
GAGAGGACAACTTCCAGATAATTGTTGATGAATTGCTTAATGAAGAGTTGGATAATCAGGGATATAAAAGGAAATTTCCTTATAAAAGAAGATGAAGTATAATAAATTAGTAAGAGATAAAATACCTGAAGTAATTAAAGAAAATGGATCAAATCCAGTTATTCACATAGCTAATGAAGAAGAATATTGGGAGAAGCTTAAAGAAAAATTAAGTGAAGAAGTTGATGAATTTTTAAAAGAAAATAATGAAGAGGAAATTTCAGATATCTTAGAAGTAATTGATGCTATTTGTAAATTTAAGAAATTTGATAAAAAAAAGATTGATGAAATCAAAAAACAAAAAGCTGAAAAAAGAGGCAGATTTGACAATAAAATAATTTTAGATGAAGTTAATGATTAAATATAAAAACCAAACTTCTTTTCATTAAACATGGGGCGCGAGGAACAGATAATAAATGAACGATTGAGAAAAATTGAAGAACTTAAAAAAGAAGGAATAAATCCTTATCCTAATAAATATAATAAAAAACAAACTTGCTTGGAATGTTCGAAGCTAAAGATAGGAAGTAAAGTTAAAACTGCTGGAAGATTGATGACAAAAAGGGATTTGGGGAAGATTGCTTTTTGTGTTCTTAAAGATGGAACTGGAAAAATACAAATTGTTCTTCAGGAAAAAGAAACCCCTGAAAAAATAAGGGAATTTTTTAAAAAATATGTTGATTCTGGAGATTTTATTGGAGTTGAAGGGCAAATCATAAAAACAAAAACAGGAGAAATTTCTATTCTTGTTAATAAAGTTGAAATCCTTGCCAAGGCAATCCTGCCTTTACCTGAAAAGTGGCATGGATTACAGGATAAAGAAGAAAGATACAGAAAAAGATATCTTGATTTAGTTATGAATCCCGAGGTTAAAGAAATCTTTGAAAAACGGGAAAAAATAATTGATACAATTAGGGAATTCTTAAAGAAAAGGAAATTTATAGAAGTTGAAACACCAACATTGCAAAGTATTTATGGGGGAGCCTCTGCAAATCCTTTTACAACCCATTTAAATGCCCTAGATATAAATTTATTTTTATCTATCTCCCCTGAATTATATCTTAAGAGACTTATAGTTGGGGGTTTTGATAATGTTTTTACAATAGGGAAAAATTTCAGAAATGAAGGAATTGATGCATTTCACAATCCAGAATTTACAATGATGGAGTATTACGCAGCTTATCAAAATTATGAATACCATATTGAATTTACAGAAAAACTTTTTGATGAATTAAAAAAGAAATTAAATTTAAAAGATACAATTGAATATCAAGGGAAAAAAATTAATATAAAAACTCCTTTTAAGAAAATAAAATTTAAAGAAGTGGTATTAGAAAAAACAAAAATAGATATTGACAAAGAAAATAATTTTGAAAAATTAAAAAAAGCTATAGATAGTAAAAAACTAAACGATGTGGATGTAAGAAAATGTAAGCATTATGGTGCTTTACTAGACGAATTGTATAAAAGAGTTGTAAGGCCAAGCATAATTCAACCAACTTTCTTAACACATTATCCTGTTGAAATGATTGCTTTAGCAAAAAGAAATGAAAAAGATCCTAGTAAAATAAATTCAGTGCAGTTGTTAATCGAAGGAGCCGAAATTGTAAAAGCATATGATGAGTTGAATGATCCTATTGACCAAAATAATCGCTTGGAAGAGCAGGCAAGACTTCTTCATGGGGGAGATAATGAAGCAATGCCTATGGATGAAGATTTTGTAAATGCACTAAAAGTGGGTATGCCTCCAACTGCAGGTTATGGATTAGGAATTGATAGATTAATCATGATTTTAACCAATCAACCCTCAATAAGAGATGTTATTCTGTTTCCATTTATGAAACCCGGAGAGAAATAAAATGGGATTAATAATAAAATCAAACATACGCCCAAGGGTGAAAGAGCTTGACAAAGAGAATGCAATTTCATCTGTTGCAGAAGAGGTTGAAACAACGCTTGAAAGAAAAGTTGAAGATATTTTAATTGAAGGAATAAAAAGAGCAAAGGCAAATGGAAGAAGAACTTTGCAAGCGAGGGATTTATAATTAAAATGTTAGCAGAATTAACAATTTTTCCTACAGACAAGGGAATGAGTGTAAGTTCTTATGTAAAGAAAGTTATTGAATATATTAAAGATGAATCAGAAAAAAGAAATTTAAAATACGAATTAAATAGTATGGGAACTAATATTGAAGGAGAATTTGATGATGTCTGGGATATTATAATAAATTCGCACAAAATTATGAGGAAATATTCAGATAGAGTATATATTGTTATTAAAATAGATGACAGAAAAGGTGCTAAAAATGCAATTACAGAAAAAAGAAAAAGTATAGAAGATAAACTTAAAAATTAGTTATATTTTTATAGTTCTTCAAATTTTTTATTTAATGAAAGAGAAATCTAAAACAAACTATTCAAGGCAAGGAAAGTTAAATCGTGCTGCAGGTGTTAGGTTTGAAGCAAAAGTTCGCGCCGAGTTGAAGTCGCAAAGATGGATAATCTGTAAATGGATGAATAATATTGATTTGGAAAAAAATGAAATTATTCCTGCAAAAAGAAAATACAATCCTTATCTGAGAGCACTCTCTATTGGAAATGGGTTCCCTGATTTTATCTGCTTTAGAAATTCAGGAAAAAAAGATTATGAAATAATTGGTGTGGAAGTCAAGGCAAATGGTTGGCTTGACAAAGAAGAAAAAGAAAAATGCAAATGGCTTTTAGATAATAAGATTTTCTCTAAAATTCTTATAGCAAAAAAAGGAAATAAGCGAGGAGAAATAGAATATATTAACTTTTTAGAGAAATATAAAAAGGATTTCCCAGCACAATAATACTTAAAATAATAAATATCTGTTTAAATGGATGAAGAAGGTTTTATTTATCTTATTAATTTTAATCTTATTATTTATTCCATTAATTTTTGCAAAATCAATTCAAATAGATTATCCTTCTTCTGTTAAAGTAAATGAAGAATTTTCTTTAAATTTGAAACTGATTGACTTCCCAGCAGATATATATGATATTAAAATAGACATTAACCCAGAAGAAAGAATTGCTCAAATATACAACAATGGAATATGGAAATCAACATTTTATTATGTTAATGATGCAATTTCTCTTCCAAACTCCTCTAATGAAAGAAATTTCAAGCTGAAAGTAATAAAAGATTTTCAAGGAATAGTACCATTAGAAATAAAAATAAAATCTTCAAAAGATATCGCAAGTTCTTTTCTTAATTATACCCTAAATGTAGAAGGAATAAAGATTGAGCAAGAAACCACAACAGAAAATGAGACTGAAGAAGAACCTGAGGAAACAGAAGAAAATATTTCAGAGGATGAAATAGCAGACGATGAAGAATTGACAAATGAAGAAGAATCCAGTATAGTTAAGATTAGCTCAAAAGAAATTCAAGAGGGGACTGAAGAAGAAGTTAAAACCATAATCTTAACCCCAAAAGGTATAAAAAGCGAAATTGATAAGGAACAATTAAGTAAAAACAAACTTGCAATTTACGGACTTGTGGTATTTTGTATTTTGCTTGTCTTTTTGTTTATATTTAAAAAAAGGAAAAAGGAAAAAAATGAGTTCAGATAAGAAATTCATGGAAACTAAGGGAATAAAAGCAACAATAATACTTGAAATAATAGGAAAACCCCCAGAACATTTAGTTGAAACATTGGAAGAATTAGCAAAAAACATAGATGAAGAGAAAGGAGTTAATGTAAAGGGAAAAAAGATAAATGAGCCTATTTTAATGAAAGATAGCAAAGAATTTTATACAACTTTTGCAGAAATTGACATTGAAGTGGAAGATATTTTATATTTGG
>CAZOAN010000041.1:0-3664 GCA_964577855.1 Candidatus Woesearchaeota archaeon
TGCTTGTTGCTGGTTATGATGCTGCAGACACTGCAAACGCTGCTACATACTTGAAAACTAAGACTGTTGATACAAGTAAAGCATACATAGGTACATCTGCGACTAGTGCAACTTTGATTACAGAAGAGTCAGCTTAAATCCGAAACATTTAATTTTTATTTTTTTCTTTATTTTTTTCTTTTTTTAAGGGCCTGGCGGTAGCTTTATAAAAATTTAAATAACCTCTTTTTTTATTAATAGAAGAAAGAAAACAATAAAATGAGAAATATAGAATCAAAGAAAGAGATAGAGAAAAAACGAAGAAAAAACCAAATAATAATAGGGGGTATTCTTATATTCATAATGATGGCCAGCACATTTGGGATACTAGTTGATTCTTTTGGAAAAAATGCAAATGTTGAAAAAGTAGAATATAACGGGTATGAATTTACAAATGAAAATGATTTCTGGACAACCACAATAGGCGATTATGAATTTATTTTTAAATATAATCCTACCCAGGTTGAAAGAATTGATGCTGATTTAAGGTACCTGAATAGTTATTATGGTGTTCCGGTCTATATCTCTTCAGAAGATTATGTATCTGAAGTTGAAATATACAGAAATATGGGAAATATAGTTGAAAGATTCCAGGGTGCATGTCTGGAAGAAAAGGGATGCAAGGAAAATTGGCCTACAAAAGACTGTTCAAACAATTTTATAATAATAAGAAAAGCTAATGAAAGCAAAATATACCAAGATGAAAATTGCGTTTTTATAGAGGGGAGAGAAGAGAATTTAACCCAGTTAACTGATGAATTTCTATTCTGGATATTGAATATAAGGAAATAAATTTATAAACTTATGAAGAAAATAAAAATAATGGAAAAAAGAAAAAAGGACAGTAAAAAGAAAAAAGAAGTTCGTGAAATATATAAAGTTGAGAAAGATGGAAAAGAGAAAATAGTTGAAGCAAAAGGAATAATTGAAGAAGATAGTGCGAGAAGAAAAGGAGAAATTGAAAAAGAAAATAAACTATTGAGAAACATATTAATCTTTATTGGAATTTTTCTATTAGTGATTGTTCTTTCTTTTTTTATAATAAAATTTTCAAATCAATTCAAGTATAAAGGAGTAAAATTCAATATTATAGAGGAAGGAGAATTAATTTTTTATCATACTTCTTTTCCTGTAATGCATAATGGAGAAATTGCAAATTACAATATTTATTTGAGAAATGACCCAAGAGAGCTAGGAAAAAAAGTTCTTGCAAAAGGGCCAATTATTTCCATAGAAGATGCTGCAATTAATATGGCTGAAGATTTTAATTGCAATGGGGACGGAATTATTGCTATTGCAAATTTAGTAAACTTATATAATGCTCTTGGAAAGAATGTAATGAAAGATGATAATTCGAGTTGTGATGATTTAGGGAGATATATGATTTTAAATATAAATTCAGGGAATGAAACAAATATAGAAAATTTTGGTCCTAATTGTTATAATATAAATATTAATAATTGTGAAATCCTGGAAGGCACAGAAAGATTTATAGTCGGTATGCTCGTTAAAATTAATAGAGACCTCTCACAATGAGCTTAAAACTCCTTTATGCAATACTTTTGACTTTAATGCCAATTACTGAATTAAGAATTGGGCTTCCTCTAGCAATATCTTATGCACTTGAAAATAATGTCCCTGTTTTTCTTATATTCTTCCTAATTGTTTCTGTGAATATACTTCTAATTTTCTTTGTTTTCTTCTTTTTAGATTATATTCATAAATATCTAATGAATATAAAATTTTATAAGAAAATATTTCATGGAGTTTTAAAGAGATTCCGCAAAAAGGTGGATAAATTTGAAAGCAAATACAAAACTGCAGAAGTCTTATCCCTTGCTCTTTTCGTTGCTGTTCCTCTTCCAGGAACAGGGGCGTGGAGTGGCTGTCTTTTGGCTTGGATACTGGACTTAGACAGAAAGAAAAGCATACTTGGGATTTCCCTTGGGGTAATAACTGCCGGAATAATTATATTGTTTGGAAGCCTTGGATTTGCAAAATTATTTAATATGCTTTGATATTGATTTTATATCTGAATAGAAAGGGATTTCCTTTATCTTAAACTTTTTAACCTCTATGAACCATATCGCAACAACAAGAACTATGCTGCCAACATACCATGAAAGTTTATGGCTTATATCAAATAAATTTGGCTTTAAGATAAATATAGCAGATAATAATACTATCCTCATAATATTAACTATTAAAAATGAAACAAATGCGAAGCAAATCATTTTTATCCGCTTATAAAATTTTATGTTTGGAACTGAAAGATTAAAAATAAGAAGAAGATAATATGCAGAACCTGCAATACACGCATCTATTATTTGAATAGGGGAAAGGTAATCCCCTATAAAGATAGTATTTCCTGAAATAGATGCATTAAATAATAAATCAAGAATAAAATAAACAGGATACACTGTGAGTGGAGTAAATATAAAATAGAAAATCCAAAAATTTGGCAAAGCAGTGATTATAAGGATAAAATATCTTGCAAATATAGAATATATAAATTCTCTACCTTTCTTCATAAAAGCTAAAGTCAAAAAGCATTTAAATAATTTGAGTCTTATTAATTTTAACTATGGATAAAAATATTTTGGGAATATAATTATCAATAAATCCAACATTGTTTAACTATTAACTTCAATTCTATAATAATGTTAAAACTATGGTATATAATTTAAGATTTTACTAAGATAACTATAGAATTATTTTTTTGATTTTCTTGATATTCTTACTGCAATTACTATTATCAAAATTACAAGTATTAGGTTTAAAGCCCCGATTCCCCAAATATACTTATTGTCTCCTGAAAAGAAGTTTCCTGTTATTCCAAGTCCGCTCTTCTTTGTTATCTCAATCTGAACAGGCTGATTAGCTATTAATTTATTTTCTGCAAGAACTTCTAAATAAAATAATTTAACTCCTAAAGCATCTTTATTCACATTGAAAGTTAACAATACTTCTCCTGATTTTCCTGCATCTAATGTTAAAGAAGTTTTATCCAAACTAGCTGATGAGGCCCATTCAGCATATCCTGCTGCATTCAAAGAATAACTAATTGTTTTATCACCTGTATTTACAATTGTTGCTTTAACAACCAAAGGTTTTCCAGCTTCTCCTCCTGATTCCAAAACAGCAGTTACTGAAGCTTTAGCAACAGCGCAGCCCCCTTCTACTTTAAGAATATATTCAAATTTTGATTGGTCATCATTGCCACTTTCATAAATATCATGATCTTCATCATAAACTCTTAATTCAATTATATAGCTTTTTTCTCCCAAATCTTTAGGCAATTGAAATATGAAATCCAATGGTTCGCTATCAAAAGCATCTATATCTCCAATAAGAATATTTTCATTTAATCCCAATGCTTTATTATAAATATTTACTGTAACTTCATCCTGGTCATCTTCACCTATATTCCAAACATCTGCTAAAATCTGAACTTCAGAGCCGCACTGAACAACCTCTGGAGCTTCAATATTCTTAAGAATAACAAAATCTCTTTCTACTATTAATCTAGCCCCTTCTGAATCACTTGAGCAAGTATTGTTTCCTTTATACACCCCGCCAGCAATTTCTCCAGTTGCTCTTACATAAAGAACATAATTTCCTTCTT
>CAZOAN010000042.1:0-3583 GCA_964577855.1 Candidatus Woesearchaeota archaeon
GCAGGATTTTTAATGATGCTTATCACTCTTGCAGTTTTTTATGTAACTTTTAATATTCTTAAACAGGGATTTGATTCAGCAAGAACAACTGCTCTTCTAGCACTCATATTTCTTGAAATTGGAAATGCCTATAATTTCATGTCATTTAGAAAGAAAGTTAGTTTTAAATCACTAAAGGTAAATCCTTATCTTTTCTATGCTTCAATAATTTCCATTCTTGCAACTATTTTAATTATATACACTCCAGCAAACAAAATTTTTGGGACAGTTCCTGTTCCTTTTGTTGACTGGCTGGTTGCATTGATTGCAGGCTTATTTATAATTTTAATATTTAATATCTTTAAAAGCATTAATAATAGGAAGGATTATTTTAAACTAGAGGATTTTTAATTTTAGGGTGAAGTAAATTTATTGGGAATCTTCATCATCTTTAATTTCATCCTCCAAACCAAACAGGGAAAATATAAAGTCAAAAGTTCTTAGTATTATTTCAATGAAAATTATTAGTGCAAGATATCCCAGAATATTTTCAAAGAATAATGGTAATTGAGCAAATCTTCCAAATATATCCTCAAAATTGAAAAATCCCTTTTCTGTTATTGCAACTGCTAAAAGAGTAAGGGGCAGGAGTTTTGCAAGGTCTCTTGACAGTTCTTCCTTGTAGTATGCTGTTGCTCTTATTACAATTATTATTATTGCTGAAATCATAAGGACTGTTTGAACCCCGAGCCCTTTTGTTAAGAGTATAAGGAAGAAGGTAAATACTAAAAACCAAAAAAACACAAAAAATGGGAATATAATAATATATTCAACAAAATAAAGCAATGCCCCCAAAAACTTTTCAAGAGCAGGATGAGAAGCCTTGTTATATTGTTTTAAATTAAGCTCCAATATATTTTTCTTTGATATTATAGTATATATCTTCCATATAAATATACAGAAGAGTGTTACAAGCACCACAAGAAGAATTATATTTATAGAATTGTGGGCCCAGGAGGGTAAACCTGAAAAGAGATGATTATATATGTCTGTTAATTGAGAACTAATATTTCCTACCTCTCCTGCCATTATATAATCTAGTGTGTATTATTTTTAAAGGTTTGTCAAATCTTTAAAGGATGTGGTGAATGTTATTATTAATTAAATTTAAATATCTCCTTTATTTATCCCTTCTATGATTGATATTAAATTTATTCGTGAAAATCCTAAGCTTGTAAAAGAAAACATAAAAAAGAAGTTTCAGAATGAGAAGGTGAAGCTTGTTGATGAAGTTCTTGCTCTTGATGAAAAATGGAGAAAATTGAAGCATGAGGAAGACAGTTTAAGAAGCGAAAGGAATCAGGTTTCAAAAGAAATCAGTGAGGCAAAAAAGAAGAAGGATGAAAAGAAAGCCAATCAACTTTTGAAAAGAGCAAAGGAAATTCCTGATAAAATAGTTGAAATTGGAGAAAAGAGGAAGAAGTATGAAGAAGATATAAAATTAATAATGTATAAAATTCCAAACATTATTCATTCATCAGTTCCAATAGGAAAGGACAGTTCTGAAAATGTTGAAATAAAGAGAATAGGAATTCCGAAAAAATTTGATTTTAAAGTTAAGAGTCATGTTGAACTTGGAGAAGAACTGGGCATGCTTGATTTTGACACCTCCGCAGAAGTTTCTGGAAAAGGATTTTATTATTTGAAAGGAGATTTGGCTTTGCTTAATGTGGCACTTATAAATTTTGCAAGGGATTTCATGGTTTCAAAAAATTTTGAATATATTGAACCTCCTTTGATGATTAGGAAAGACATTCTATCTGGTGTTTATTCAAATGAGGAAATTAACGCAATGTCCTACAAAGTTGAAGGAGAAGATTTGTATTTGATTGCAACTTCTGAGCATCCGTTAATTGGGCAGTTTATTGGAAAAACTCTGAATAAAAAAGATTTGCCTATTTTACAGACAGGCTACAGTATGTGCTTTAGAAAAGAGATAGGGAGCCACGGAATAGATGAAAAAGGAATTTACAGGACTCATCAGTTTAACAAACAGGAGATGATTGTAATCTGCGACCCTGCTGATTCTTATTCATGGTATGACAAAATGCTTGGTTTTTCAATTGACATTTTTAAGGCATTGGAAATCCCAATCAGAATTCTTGAATGCTGTTCAGGTGATTTGGCTGATTTGAAAGCAAAGAGCTGTGATTTAGAAGCGTGGAGCCCAAGGCAAAGCAAATATTTTGAAATAACTTCTCTTACAAACATGGAGGCTGCTCAGGCAAGAAGATTGGGAATAAGAATAGATGATCGAGGGCAGAAGTATTTTGCACACACGTTGAACAATACTGTAATTGCAACTTCACGCGCTCTTGTTGCTATTATGGAAAATAATCAACAGAAAGATGGCTCAATAAAGATTCCTAAAGTTCTTCAGCAGTATATGGGCGGGAAAAAATTAATTGGTGTTGTTAAAAAATGAAGAAAAATAAGGGATTAGATAGATTGTTTTTATTAAGCTGGAGAAAAGCTTGGATAATTGTTGTGGGCTGGTTTTTAGCTGTGGTGTTGCATAATCTTTTTTATGGGATTTTCAAGAGTTATTTTGACTCTCACGGAGGAGATGAACCTTTCTTTTTCATAATTGCAGTAATTATAATCCCTGTTTATGTTCTTATATCAATAATTTATAGTTTGATTAAATTAATAAAAAAGTAATTCTTAATTTAAGTTTTGAATAAGAATTATTCTTTTCTTGCTTTTTTACCACAACTCTCTTTTGATTCACATCCTCTACAAATACCTGAATTTTTAGACCATTCTTTTGTTCCAAAACAAGTTTTTTCTGATTGTTGCTTCTGAGATTGAGTTTTACCCATTAAAATTGTTCTCACTTGGGCTTTATATATGATTTGGTTGGAAATTTATAGAGAAATAAGGGGATTTTTGAGAGAAATGAGAAGTATAATTATCAAGTAAAATCATTGGGGTTATTATAATGCCTAGCATTGTTAATATTATAATTCTATTAAAAAACTGTTACAGATAACTATGAGAAATATTATTTACCTAACTTTTTATTTAAATCTGCCTTGGTTCTTGCTCTGTCAATTGCACTTGTTCTCTTTCTATCTGCTTTTGTCTCATCAGACATTGGTCTTTTGCCTGAAATTCTACGTCTATTCATTCCACTTTGTTTATGTCTTTTCAATCTTTTCTTTGCCATAAGAGTTATTGTGAATTTGTGTATATATAAGTATGTGAGAGATTGTTTGAGATTGTGGGTATTGGAGAGTGCGGGAATATAAATATATTTATAAAATCCTTTTCCATTATTCTGCAGAGGTGTTATGGTATCAGAACAATTATCTTTTATTCTTCTTCCAGCTCTTTTGGGAGGGGTTGGAGGATTAACAAGAGGATTTGTGGGATTGTTAAAAGCAATCTCTCTTAGAAGAAAAATATTGTGGGGATATTATGCAATAACAGTTCTTGTTGCTGTTGTTATAGGAACATTTACAGGATTAATATTTAATTTTGATTATAGATTGTCTTTGCTTGCTGGTTATGCTGGAACAGATATTCTTGAAGGAATTTACAA
>CAZOAN010000043.1:0-3561 GCA_964577855.1 Candidatus Woesearchaeota archaeon
AGACTTTCAAAAGATTTACAATTTATCAGTTTTGACCAATATGAATATGGCTCAAAATTAATTGATGAAATAGGCAAAATGCTAGGAGGTTGGTACAAGAAGTATAATGATATTCCTTCACAAGGAATGGGTTGAGTTGTGATTAGCTGTAGCGGTGCTACGTGGTGGCAATTGGAACAATGGGGCGAATGCAGGCCCTTTTTGTGGCAATTTGAATAATGGCCCCACGAATACGAACAATAACATCGGTTTTCGCTGTTGCAATAATATTCGACGCCAGATTCATATCTTTAAGGAGATAATGAACAGTGCGGGAAAATTACATCAATTCAAATCCAAACCGAAAGGTTAAATACTAAATCCAAATTCGGCGATTAGTAAGATGAAGCATAAAGCTGATTGAAACTTGTCGAATTTACAATTAAGATGAAAAAATATAAAAATTTATTTAAACAAGTGTGTGAAATGGGGAATCTGAATAAGTCCTACTTAAAGGCAAGAAAAGGAAAAAATAATTCAGAAGAAGTTCTAACTTTCACGTTTAATTTAGAAACAGAACTAATAAAATTACAAGAGCAACTAATGAATGAAACTTATAAAACAGGAGATTACAGGCATTTTATAATATTTGAGCCAAAAGAAAGAAAAATATCAGCATTGCCGTTTAGAGATAGAGTAGTTCATCATGCTATATGTTCTGTAATTTCTCCAATTTTTGAGAGGAGATTTATTCACGATTCTTATGCCTGTAGAAAAGGAAAAGGCACTCATGAAGGAGTAAAAAAAATTCAAAGTTTTGTAAGAAAATCAGGAGGAGATTATTATGTATTAAAATGTGATATTTCGAAATATTTCCAAAGCGTAGACGGAGAAATACTAAAAACAATAGTTAAACAAAAGATAGGAGATGAAAAATTATTAAGATTAATTAATCATATCATTGACAGTTCGGACGAAGGAATACCTATTGGAAATTTAACTTCTCAACTTTTTGCGAATATTTATTTAAATTCATTAGATGAATACCTAAAATATGATTTAAGAATAAAATTTTATATAAGATATATGGACGATTTCTTGATAATAAAAGAATCAAAAAAAGAGTTGCATAACATAAAAGAGCAAATAAGAATATTCTTATTTTCTTTAAGATTAACTCTTCATCCAAAAAAAGCAAACATATTTCCAATTAGATTAGGAATAGACTGTCTTGGATATAAAATATTTAAGAATCATCAATTAGTTAGGAAAAGCACTGTAAAAAGATTTATAAGAAACTCAAAAAAGAAGGTAAATCTTTATGAGAAAAATGAGATAAATTACGATAAGTTAATGGAAACATTCAACTCTTGGGATGCATATATGTCTCATGCTGACTCCTATGCTTTAAAAAACAAAATTCATAAGGAGTATTTAAAAAATGTTGCTTAAAAATAAAATCCTTGGGTTAATTTTTATTCTATTCTTTATGTCTATAATTAATTATGTATCTGCAGCAGATGTTAATTACACAACTGGAGAAGGGGTTTATGGAGTTTTTGCAGACGGCTCTACAACTAATCTCCTTAACCTTACTTTTCAATTTACAACCTGTTCTTTAAGCGATTGCTCAGATGCGGATTTTTCAACTATTTATACAAATGCAACGTTTTCTGATTTATCTTCATTGAATAATGCTAGCTATTTTCAATATAAGACAACATTTTTCACACAAAATCAAAATTATACTCCTTACTTATTTAATGTAACTGTAGATTATACTTACTTAGATGAAATATTTCCTTTGATTGATTTTATTGACCCTACTCCTGCAAATAATTCGGGAGCTTCAGGAAGTTTTATTGTAAATATCTCAATAACCGAAGAAAATCTGAAGAATGTAATCTATAATTGGAATGGAACTTTAATAACATTCAATTCGACTAATGAGAGTCTAATTGATTTAGGAAGTGGAAATTGGTTATTTACCTATACTCAAACTGGTTTAGTTGTAGGGCAAAGTTATACTTATAATGTTTCTATTTCAGATTTTGCAGGAAACACTAATTCAACTGAAACAAGAACAATAAAGGGAAATTCAGCTCCAACATTCATCTTCGTGTTATACACCCCAAATTCAACAGATGATTTAGATCCAAGCACAAACATTAGTGTAACGGTTAATATTTCTGACACTGATGATAATTTTAATTCTGCTATTTTGCAATGGAAAAATTCAACAGGAGATTATGGAGAAAACAATATCACAATGGCAAATATAACCGAAAAATCAAGTTATACAATATTAAATGCAACCTTGCCTCTTCCGTCGTATGAATCAAATATTACATTTAGAATATGGGCAAATGATTCAGCAGGAGACTCTGTTTATTCGGATAATTATACTTTAGAAAGTTTTTGGGACTGCACTTGGAATGTTTCTCCCTCAAGTTTAGAAGAAACAATTGGATTTTATGAAGATAAGCTAGCAGGAAATATAAATTTAATTAATACTGGAGACATAGCTTATTCAGATAATAATTGCAGTATTAGTTTTACAATAGAGTATACTGGATTTAGTTCTACTTATACAAATTTACTTGCAGATTCAACTAATTGGGCAACATCAAATAGGGCTCTTCAATACCCAAGCCCTATTGTTGTGAATGCTTCTTCAAATCAAACAATTCAAATAAATGCTTCTTTCCCATCAACAACATTACCTTTCACAGAAACTCCTTCAATAGCAATAACTTCATCTATAAACGATAGTATAACAAAAAGTAAAACAACAAGTGTTTTATCAACTCTAGTAATTTCTCCTCCAAACCCATTATTATATCAGGAAATTTCAACTTACCCTTCTACTTATGTTTATTTAACTCCTGGAAACTTTTCATTAAAAGCATATGTAAGAAACTTGGGTTATGATGCTTCAAATTCAATTAATACAACAGCTTATAATGTCAGTTTTAACTGGACCTTGCCTTCTGAAATATCATCAAGAATTTTACAAGGAAGTGAAACTAGTTTTTATGAAATTTCAAATACTTCATCAAGACAATACAGTAATCTTACAATAAGTTTCACAAGTTTAAATCTTGCTTCGATGCCAAAAGGAAGTTTTAATGTAACAATATATTCTTATGGTTATCAAAATGAATCTGGAAATTTTTCTTTAATAGTGAATTCTGGTAATCAAACATTACTTAATCAATCAGTTGCAATTGAATTTTTATGTTATGATGTTAAAGATTCTTTATGTGTTTCTTCTTGTGGTGTTGGTGTTGACCCTGACTGCTCAGCTTCAACTACTACCCCTGCTACTTCAGGTGGTGGTGGCGGAGGGGGTGGGGGGACATCTGAATCTGTTGTAACATCAGCAGATTTTCAATTAATAAGAGGAGAAGAAAATGAAGTTAAGATTGTTTTTGAAAATAAAGATAAAAATGAATCATTGAAAGATTTAACTTTTTCAGTATCAGGAAAAATATCTAAGTATGTTGATATTTCTCCAAAACAGATTGCTTATTTGGGTCCAGAGCAGAAAATAACAATAACTCTAATAATAACTTCTCCAAC
>CAZOAN010000044.1:0-3533 GCA_964577855.1 Candidatus Woesearchaeota archaeon
TTAATGTAAGAAAAACTCAAATGATGGGGTGTTTATTAATACCCACAATTATTTTATATTTATTATAATTAAAACCACTTATTTATTGTCTCCTGCTTTTCCAATTCTCTTCCAAAAATACTTTCAATGTATCTTTTAACTAATTCAAGATTTTGTTGCATATATTTGGATAAATTGTATTTTTTTGCTAATTCTAATGCAGGTTCCAAATATTTTTTTATTCCCCCTTCATGAATTGTAAATATAAGTTTTCCTCTACATTTTGGGCACACTCCGTTCAAAGGAGTTCGTCTTACTATCTCATTGCATGCAACACATCTAAACTCCTGCATTGAAAATTTTCTAAGATTACCCCTCATATCTCTTATAAAATGCCTGTCAATAATAAGTCTCGCAGTATCTGAAGTATCCACAGAACGTAATTTTTCAACAAGTTCCATCTGGTGTTTGACTTTATCTTTCATAGTTAATAATTTCTTATAAGAAGAACACAAAACTCCCTCATTAAAATTATCAGTACCATGTGTAAATCCTGCATTGATAAAAGGATTTTCCCCTCTTCTTAGAATATCTCTCACAGTATTAACTTTTACTTCAGAAGAATGTTTTCCTTTTTCCGCTGCCCTATAAAGTTCAATGGGATATTCATTTAAAAATTCAAAATCAAGAATTTGATCATCTACTTCTCCTGCATCTATTTTTGCATTTAAAACCAAAGGAGCATCTTGAGTTCCTCCCCTGTGGCTTGGCAAAAATTCTCTTGAAAAATTTAAAAGAACATCTCCTAAAAACATTATGGCTGCTTCATCACCATCACAATCTCTTCGAACAGCCGCATGCATATAAGGGCTCGCGAATAAACCCTGTGTATTTGAAAAACCTATAAATCTACATATTACCCCCGCACAATTATGGGGGGCCATACACACCCCAAGCTGCCCAATCAAATCTTCTTTCTTTTCTAAATTATAAAATTTTTCCATTCCATAAAATTTTTCCAATTCTTCATCAATAAATTTTGAAACCTTGAAAAAAACATCATCTGCTTTCTCATCAAGAGAATCAAAAGAACTTGGAAGTAATATATCGTGAGGCATAAGTTCTAAAATTTGATTTTCGCTTTTTAATTCCTCACCAAAAGCATCTTTTGTATAACCTAATTTTCTTAATTTTTCAATCCCCGCATATACCTCCTTTGGTTTAAAATAAATTAGAGGCAATTCTGTTGCATCAAATCTTATTGTTCCATCCTTATTAACCTGCAAATCATGTTTTGCTCTCAATATTCCCTTCGAAAGATTTTCTACTGCGTGATTTGCAGAAGAAGTTCCTCTTACCCCTTTTATAAGCAGAGGTAATTCTTCTTTTGTGAAACCAAGTTTTTTTATTGCTTCTTCATAATAATGCTTTATATCAAGGGCTTGATTAAAATACTGAACCCCTTCCTTACTTGAATTTTCATTATTCTTACTAAATGATTTTTCTTTTGTTTCATGAAAATAATATTTCTTTTTTGACTTTTTATTGCAAATTTCGCAAAGGGGGTAAATTGTTTCTTTTTTGCAAGTTTCACAATAATAAAGAGGAAAACTACTCCAAACTTTTCCTTCAGCACAAGCTGTCTGAAGACTTCTCAATCTCCCTCCTTCGCTTCCAACAGGAAATAAAACATTAGGGCTTCCAACTAATTTCCTAAGCTTTGCTTTTTCCGGTCTTCCCATACGAGCCCCTATAAATTCTCCAGCTTTGTCTTTTATTTCATATTTAGAAAAAGAATTAATATTCTCTAAAACAGATTTTTCTTTGTCCAATATAAATTCATCAAAAATTTCCTTCAAATTTCTTCTCTCATTTAATATGTCTGTATTAATTCCAAGATTTATAAGAAGAGATTTACTATTCTCTTCGCTAAGAACAACATTTTCAAAAGTAACTTCATGTCCTATTCCCAATAATTCAAGGGCCCTTTTTCCAAGTTTAAATTTTTCTCTATCTAATTTATTAAAAGGAAAAATTATCTTTTTATCTGCCTTTGAATTCTTAAGCCAATTTATCAAATCCACAAAATCTTCTTTTAAAATTTGAGTCCAATAGAAAATGTATTTTGGATGTAAGGGGATTTTATATTTTTCGCTAAGTTCAAGTGCTTTTTCAAGAGAAATAGAAAAAGGATTTATATTTATAAGATTCTCTTCTTTCTCCCTTAAATCAAGAGCCCACCACTCTTCAACATATCCTGGTTTTACCAAATTAGCATTCCTGTTAATTAAATCACTAAATGGGAAGAGGATGTCCCCCAGATAGATTATTTCGTCTATATCTTGATAAAGAAGTTTTGCTTCTTCTTTTGAATTTAATTTTTTAACACTTCCATTAAAAAGTTTGACTATTGGTCCATCTATAGAATCACAAACAGTTACTACACAACCCTTTGTGGGTTTTTCTATTTTTAATTGAGTTCCTATTGCTAAAAAATCATCAGTTACAGCCATTGTTGCAGGATGGATTGAAGCTGCACTAAAACCAGATACTCTTCCTCTTCCATATCTAAATCTAAACCCTCCAGATTTTGAAGGATGCCCAAATATAGGTCTTCCTGCAACTAAATCTTTTATATAAGCTGGAGATTCATCTGTTTTCCCTTTCTCCCTTTTTTCCTGAAGAAGGACATATCCATCTAACCAATCAAAACCAGCCATTTTAATCCCATTTTCCTTTGCATGGGCATATAATCTAAAACCTTTTTTTGCTTTTTGTGCTAAAGCTTCTGCCATAATTAAACAAAATCCACTTCGCAAATAATTTGTATCTACTCTTTCTAAATTTTTATAATTTGGAACTTCAATTTTTTCAGAAGCATCCCCCGCAACTTGAATGGGCATTCTCCTAGCCAAGTATAATGTTTCCTCTTCTGTAGGCATTCCTTGCAAATTAGTAATTCTATCATGAAAATGTTCTAACTCTGCCCATACTCTTTTTATTTCGTCTTCTGTAGGATCATATTTTTCATAACCAAATATTTCTCTAAGATAATCAATTAACATTAAACAAATTACACTTGCAGTTGTCCCTGCTGAACGAATTGGACCAGAAAAACTCGCTTCAAGATAATCTTTACCCTCTCTTGTTTTTCTAACTTTTAAACCAGTAAACCCTTCCAAAGGAGAAGAAACAACACCTATTGTTTGATATCCAAAACCCACTCTTATTCCTGCTTCAATTGCTTGCAAATTATTTTCAAATGTACAAAATTTCTGTCTTGCAACTTCTTCTCCAATTTTAAAAGGAATTGTAGAATCTAATTTCCCATATTCTTTTTCTAATTCTAAAATTCTTTCCGCAATTTTAGTTCCTTCCATTTGAGGATAAAGAGTAGAAATAATACCTACAACTTTTTCAGCCATATTCATTGCTAAAGGTATTTCAACTTTATTTATTGGGTCATAACCTTTTGAACGGGCTTCATTTGCAACAGAATACACTTTATCAACTTCTTTCTTTAAATTTTCAAAATATGTTTGGGGATTCATTTT
>CAZOAN010000045.1:0-3374 GCA_964577855.1 Candidatus Woesearchaeota archaeon
TCTTCAATTTTCATTCTTCCCCTCCAAAATTAAAGATTTTGTCTGAATTTCCTGTTCTTCCAAAACTTTAGTTTCTTCTTCCAAATCCTCAAAATCCAAAATCTTAATTTTTCTTGTTTTAAGATTAAACATTGGAACCTTACAATGATCTGGAATATTTCCAAATTTCTCCTGATAAGGGGTCATCTCTTCCCAACAAGAAATAGAAACAACAAGAATATTATTATAATAAGTTACCCCACATTTGTGGGTATGGGCTGAAACAAATATATCCGGAATTTCTCTTATTAAAAGCCCATCTTTTTCAAGAGGAAAATATTGGGTTGAAGAATGGCTTGGAGCCAAATGCCTATTCTTCATAAGATATTTCATTATTTCTTCAGGACAATTCATTGCTTTCTTCTGAATAAGGGAGGGAATATTATTTGCATAATAAGGATAGGAAAAGCCATGATAAGTTAAAACAGTAAAACCAGAAAAATTTGTTTTTTCCCCAATATTTACATAACAGGGATTTGGAGTAATAAAAACATTTTCCATTTCATAAAGGGGCCACGCATATTTTTCATCTAAGAAAGGTTGGGGCTCCATCAACCTTATTCCATCGTGATTTCCTGGAGAAATTATTATTTTAATGTCTTTTCTTATTTTTCCAAGAAGTTCTGCCAAGCACAAAAACTGCTCCTCCAAATCACTTATTTCCAAATCCTTTTCTTGATTGGGATAATTTCCCACTCCTGTAACAACATCTCCCACAAGGAAAAGATATTTTATTTTTTTATATTCTGAATTATCTTGAAATTTTCCATTCAGATAATCAATAAATTTAAGAAAATTTTTCTTCATGAAACGCTTGCTCCCAAAATGCAAATCTCCTGCAAAAAGTGCACATTCTTCCTCGCAAGAATTTTTCCTTTCAGGAAGGCTTAAATCCGGATAAATTATATCGTCAGCGAAAAAGATTTCACCATTTCCAGAACCCTTAAACCCAATTACAGAATCCAATGCAATGTTTTCCGCTTTTTCATATATTTCTTTTTTATTTTTATTTACTAATACCTTAATTTTTCCAGTGGTGTCTTCTACTTCAAAGATAATATTTTTATTTTTTGTGACAGATTTATCATATACCAACCCAATTATAGAAATCCTCTGGCGGCCCCCATATATTTTGTTTATGGAAACTAGGTTTTCAAGTTCAGAGCGGTTCTGCAAAAAAACTTTCATATCTACAAACCTATTCCTAAAATAAGTTACAAAGTCCTGAACTTCAATTTTCTTGTATGGGGGGGGAACAGAATAAAGAACTTTTACACCACTTTCTTCATTTTTTTCATAAATCTTTTTATGTTCTTTCAAATTACTCTTATAAGATTCCTCTTCTAAAACACGTTTTTCTTTTGAAATTTCTATGCTAAGTCCAAGCTTAATTTTTAAACTTTCAAGCTCTTTTTGATTTTTCTGGGGCAACTCATATAAAAATTCATTTACTTTTTCTTTATTCTCACAGAAAATATTTTTTGTTATTACATTTTGTTTTGTATAATTCTTTATTTTTTCTATTATTAATTTTACAGATTCCACATCATTAGTTTCACTAAATAAACTCAAAACATCTTTGTCAACTAACAAACCTTTTTCTAAGCAAAACTTCAAAATTTGTTTTATATCCATTTTAAATATAATTTAGAGAATTTTCTATTATTTCTTTGGCTTTTTTTATAATTTCTTTTGAAATTGCCATTTTAATCTCCCTCATCCTTCCGCCTCGCCCTTTTGAAATTATTCTAACATTAATTATTCCAAGCATATCTAATTCTTGAATTATGTCCCCCACCCTTCTCTGAGTTAAAACTTCAAGTCTATTTTTAAGGCAAAGTTCCTGGTAAAAATCATATACCTCTCCTGTAAAAATCGGAATATTATTCTTTTGGCTCTCCAACAAGTATATTATTGCCCCCAAAACAACTTGAAATTGTTTTGGTTCTGAAATTATTATATCTAAAATTTTGTCTTTTTCTATTTTTTCATTTGCTTCATCTATATATTTTAAAAATATCTTCTTTGAATTATCTCTTTCGGCAAGTTCACCTGCAACCCTAAGCAAGTCTAATGCCCTTCTAGCATCTCCATGCTCCTTTGCAGCAAATGCAGCACACTTAGAGACCACACCTTCCTGTAAAACCCCCTCCTTAAAAGCCATATGTGCCCTTTGATTTAAAATATCCTGGATTTGAAGGGCATTATATGGATGAAAAAGGATTTCTTCTTCTGAAAGAGAACTTCTTACTCTTGGATCCAATTCATCTAAAAATGTAAGATTATTGCTTATCCCAACAATACATATTTGAGATTTTGAAAGTTCAGAATTTAATCTTACCAAATTATATAAAAAATCATTTGAAATTTTTTTAACAGTTTGGTCTATTTCATCAAGAATTAAAACAACAAGATTTTTTTCAGAATCAATTGTTTCTATAAATTTACTATAAACTGCTTGGGTGGGTAGGCCGGTTAAAGGCACTTCTCCCCCCATTTTTTTTATTAATTCAGCTAAAATTCTATATTCTGTATCTGACACCTTTTTTAATTTACAATTTAAATATTCTATTTTTAGCTTAAAATTTGAATCTTTCTTAACACGCTTATATAATTCTTCTTGAACATATTTCATAGCGAGAGTTTTTCCTGTTCCTGTTTTTCCATAAAGAAACAAATTACTAGTTTTTTCTCCTCTTAAAACTGGAGCAAGAATTGAAGCTATTTGTTTTATCTGTTCTTCTCTATGAGGAATTTCGCTAGGAGTATAATTATGTTGTAAAAGGGATTTATTCTTAAATATACCATTCTTATCGAAAGTATCAAAAATTTTATCTATTTCTAATTTCATTATGTTTTACCCCACACGTCCATTTCCTATGGAACTATTAATTTTGGACGAGTTATCGATGAAAAAAAAGAGGTTATTATATAAAAGATTATAACCACTCATAAAGAGATACACCTTTATTTCTTATGGAAACCTCATTTTTAATAAAAAGAAATTTATTAAAAATCTTTTCATTTCTTTTCTGAAATGAAAAGTTTCAAGATAATCTGTAGATATTCTGCTTAAAATAGGAATTATCTTATGTTTTCCTTGTTTAAAAACAGAATTCCATTGTATATATTTATAATTTACAATATATTATATATATAATATATAATATATATAATATATAATATAAATTTTTATAAAATAAATAAAAACAAAAAAAAGTGTCACATTTATTTATAAATCTTTCCATAGGAAACAAAGGGGGGAGAGACACTTTTTTGGATATTTTGTACTTAAACTGTCATTTAAACCTCTATATATTTTTACAGAAAAGTTT
>CAZOAN010000046.1:0-3049 GCA_964577855.1 Candidatus Woesearchaeota archaeon
TTTATATCTCCCCAAGAAGAGGACCAAACCCCATCAAATTTTTCTTTACTCAAATCGATATCACAATAAAAAGCTTCTGAATATTTTACTCGAAACTTTCTTTCATCTTCTGCTTTATTTAATATTACTTTTTCTTTTTCCTTTTCTTTTTCTAATATTTCTTCTATTCTGTTCTTGGCAATTCCTATATTTCCGTGAACTTCTACACCTTCCCCGGACAATTCGTAAGCTTTTTTTATTTCTCTTTTGGCATCTTCCACAAAGCCTTCATTCAAGTATCTTTGAGCAATATTTGCCATAGCAAGTGTTTCTTTATTCTCCGCAGATTTAATAAAACTATTTACACTTTTTGCCGGAAGCTTTAAAATATTATATTGGACACCTAAATTATTTAAACCGCCAGGTGATTTTGTAGTATTTATTAATTTTTTATAATGTAATAAACTTATTCCATTATCTTCTGTTTTACTATATCTATAAGCTAAATCAAATCTTAAATCAGTATTATTAGGATCTATATTTAACGAACCTTCTGCATATATTAAAAATTTTTCTATATCTTCTTTTTCCTTTGCAAGGCCTGCTAATCCTGCAAGTATTTTTGCTTTATATTCTTTGTAACATTCATCATATAACAAATTCGTCAATAACTGAATTGCTTCTTCATATTTACCATCAGAAGCTAAGCACACGCTTTCCCTCTCATAAAATTCTATTATTCTTTCAATATCTTCCTTTTTATTTATATCTAATAATTTTCTTGCTTCAGAATATATATTAATTGCTTTTTGGTATTCATCTATCTGTTCATAAGCAATTCCTAATTGCTCAACTACTTTAAAATTACTTTTATTTTCACCAGCAAGTACCTTTAATTTGTTAAAAGCATCTGGATCTCCACATGAAATAGAATGCCTTAATACAAAAGCCCACCATTCTACTATTTCATCGCCTTGAAGTTGATTTTTGTATTCTTCGTTATATATTTTTTGGGCTTCCCTGTAATCCTCTTTTTTTGCAAATGCTTCAAATAGTCTTATTAAAACTCCTTTTCTCTCTTCTTTGGCTTTTCCCTGATTAACTTTTTGAATTTTATCTTTTTCTAATTCAAATTCTGATTTTTCTACATTTTCTAATTTTTCTCCAGCTTCACTTCTTAATTCTTTGCTAGTTTTACTATTCATAGAGAGAACAATATTATTTATTCTAGTAAAAGCCTTTCCTAATGAGTCTTTACTGAAAGGAATATATTCCTGATCACCTTGTAATCCTGGGAATTTGTATATTCCCTTTTCTATTAAAAATATTAGTTTCTTATTTTCTGCTATTGCAAATCCAGATTCTTGAATTACCCAATTTGAAGTTGCATAAATATCTTCATTACTTGATTGCCCATTCTCAATTAATATTTTTTTATCGCAAGTAAATATGCCTACAAATATATCATTATTTATTATTCTTTTTTTTATTTTCTCGGAAACAAGCCCATGTTGAGGTCTCTTTCCTGTTTCACATTTCACATTTAAAGATTCTATATGTTCTATAATTTCCCTTACAATCTCTTTATCTTTATCATTAAAACTGTGTCCAACAAATGCTTTCATTGCTTTCACCTCAAACAATTAATTGGAATATAAAGAATGTATTAACTTTTTGTGTTTTTTTATTTATTTTTTAAAATTTCTTTCTTACTATTGATATACTTTAATGGAATAGATTATATTTTTATTTTTATACTAAAAGAACTCATTTGACTTCTATAATGTTTTTTTCAACCTCTTCATAAATATTATCAATTTCTTGTTGTATTTCTATTGTCTTTTGTAAAGCAGTAACCATTCTGCAGTAATGTTTAATATCTTCGAGAGATAAACAGCGGGCTTTTCGATCTTTTAACCATTTTCTACAAACTTGATAGCTGCCAATTTGGTATTGCCAGATATCTTGGGGAATCCCTTCAAAATATTGTTTTTCATTAAAGTAAATCCTCTTTTCTGTTTCCTCGTATTTAATTTTCTCTACACGATTATCTCCTTTGCCTTGAAATTTGCATATAGGAGGATCTAATTTTGTTGATTTAAGTAAATGTAAATCAGCTAATCTTTCCCCAAATTTAGCCATCTCTTTAAGTAAATTATAATTTTTAGTAAAAGGAATTCGAGGGAAATCTATTTTTAGAAATTCAGCATATTTTTTTCGGTAAAGATTGGAATAAAGAACTGCATAGATGTAATAAAATATTTCTTCCGAAGAAGGTTGATCTTTATAAGTATCTGATAAAATTTTCAAAAGTTTACAATTAATATTTGATTCTCTTTCTTCTCTTTCTTTTTTATAATTAAATAAATCTTTTTTATCTAAATGGGAATAGATATAGAGAGGGAATAAATAAGATTGATAAGCGTAGAAATTTATATCAACTATATTTTTTGAAATTAGTATTTGAGTTAAATTTCCAGGAATTGGTTTTCTCATAAGAGTTAATCCCAAATTTTCCTTAAAGAAATTCTGCATTATCTCAATTCTATTTCTATCAATTAGCTCATTACGATAACAAATATGTCTAACATCAAATGGGCGATATGAATAAGATAATATTGATTTTCCCCAATCTTCTCCTCCTAATTTATTTCTTGCGCTCTTAGTTTTCCAATTATTTGTATCCTTTAAATTAAGTGCTTGTTTTACTAAATCATCTGGCAAATCACCGGTAAATGTTTGCATCCTTTGCTTGATTTCCTCTTTTGTGAATCCAACTACAAAATGGTCGCGATGAGTTTTTACGCCACTTGAAAATTTATTAAATATTTCTGAAACAGGAAAAAATTTATCATAATGAGCTTGAAGTGAAAAATCCTTCTCTACAAAGAAATAATGTGGTTCAGATAATTTTAATTCTTTCCATTCTATTGTTTCAATATCATTGCGATTTAAGAACTCATATTTATTTTTTCGAAGTCCATACACATCTTGATAATAAATTTTTCCAAGAGTTTCCTGTTCTTTATTCTTAATAAATAAGGCAATAGAAACTCCCTGCATAATATCA
>CAZOAN010000047.1:0-2994 GCA_964577855.1 Candidatus Woesearchaeota archaeon
TTAATTCAAAAAGATTTAATCAAAAAAGTGGAAAAGAAAGACTAATCAAATGGACAGACAAAGGACAAAGGTATTATTATCTATTTGATGAGAAAGAAGTCCATGATTTATTCAAGAAGGCTGGTTTCAAAATTCTCTCCTCACACAACAGCGAGATGATGATTAATTTCATTGTGGAGAAATAAGACAATATTTTAGAGTTATCTTAGTAAAATCATGTTGGTTATTATAATTCTCCAAATATTGAGCAACTAATTAATAGAATAACTGTTACAGATAATTAAGTTCTCCCAAGGGTGGGCGGGAGGGACTATAAATAATCACTTCTTCATAACCTTCATCATATCAAAAAAGCTTTTTTTCTCAAAATCAATAATCTTTTTTTCATTCAAGTCTATTCTAATTTTAAGAATTCCCAATCCTGAAATGAAAACTGTTCCAAAAATATAATTCTTCTTATCCTTTGCCTGCAAACTAAAAAGAAGTTTCTCTATTTTATTTTTTATCTTCTCTTCATTCATTTTGTTTTGAATCATCTCTTCAATATTATTAAAATCAAAATCTATTTCTTCAGAAATTTTCTCAGGTTTAAAGTTCTCTCCATAATCCTCAATTGGAATCATTTCAACTTTATCATGAATTTTAAAACTAAACATTTTATTCAGTGAAGGAACAAAATAATCAAGATTCTGCTTATTCTCCTCTCCTTTTTTGTCAATTATAAAGAACCCAGAGCAGAGAAAAGCACCCTTGTTCTCCTTTACAAATTTCTTGAAATCACTTGATTTAGCTAATTTTTCAAAATAAAATTGAAAGTTCATATAATTTTCAGTATATTGCGATTTATAAATTTTTAGAATACAGAATATAAATTAATATAAATAAGAGGGTTCAATTTATATAATGGTAATTCACAAACCACAACCAGAAAAAATAACTGGAATTAAAATTAGGGGAATCATAACAGATTATGAAAAAGGCAAATGGTTTATTTTTGATATAAGACCAAAAAATAGAGATTTCAGAGATGAATTAAAGGAATTAAGACCAAGGGTTCAAAAGATTGAGAACGGAGATTACAAATATTTCAGACCAACTCTCAATGGTGCAATTGTTCATTTAATTTATCTAAATTGGGAATCAGCTAAAGGACTTTACAAAGATTCTAACAACAACCTGCCATATGAAGTTTTAGATATGTATGGGGGATTAATCTATAGACAAAGTATAGTTGAAAGAAAAGAAGAGATACTTAATAAATTAGAGAAAATTTCAATAGAAGAAGGACTTAAAGATAAATAAAAACCTTACAATTATCTTAGTAAAATAATTTTGATTAATAACACTCCCCCCTGCTCAATTTACTCCCAACACAATAGAAAACTGTTACAGATAACTAAAGCAAATCCTTAACATCCACTTCTTGTTTTTCTTCACCCTCTTTAAAGTCTATTTCATCATACAAAATTAATTTGTCTGTCTCAATCTTATATATTTTAGTTAAAGATAAATCCAACTTACTTTTAGAGATATATTTAATATAAGCCCCAACTTTTGGATATCTTCTTAAAAAGTTAGCATAAGCGGATAATAATTCCTTTCCTTTCGGTTGCTTTGCTTTTCCTTTAAATGAAACTCCAATAACATCTTTCCCAAACTCATTATTTAATTTAGTATCTGTTATAGAAATCGCAACGTTCGGATTATCTTTTAAAATTTTTGAATGATTTGAATAATCTGGAGATATAAAATAAAAATTAAATTTATCGTCATAAGAAAACCAGCAATTGAAAATGCTTGGGTTTTCACCACCAGAAACTGCGACCTGCATCAATCTGCAATTTTTTAAATAATTGGATAATATTCTCTTTATTTTTTCTATATTTTCTTTATTTGGTTTATTTAACATTTTTTTCATCATCAACAATTATATTTTTTCCTGTGATTCCTGCAGACTCAGAAGAAGCTAAGAACAAAACAACATTAGCTATTTCTTCTGGTTCAATAAGTCTTTTTTTATGCATTTTTGAAATTATTTCTTCCAATTCCTCTTTTGGAGCATTAAGCCAATATCCTGCCCTTGTTGCACCAGGAGAAACACAATTTGCTCTTCCAAACGGAGCTAATAATTTTGAATATGCTTGAGTTATACTTACAATTCCGGCTTTTGAAGCAGCATAGGCAAGAGCATCGTATTTCCCAGAAACTGAATGACGAGATGCTATATTTACAATTGTCCCACTTTTTTGTTTCATAAAGATTTGTGTAGCACATTTGGAAGTATTCATAGCGGAAATTAGATTTTGACTTAAAGTTTCTCTCCATATTTCGGAAGAACCATTCCATTCATCCCCATCAATATATTTTCCTGCATTATTAACCAAAATATCCAATCCACCATATTTTTTTACAATCTTTTCAATCATGCTTTTAACCTGTTTCTCATCTGAAACATCACATTTAATTGAAATTCCATCTGAAGTCTTTTTTATTTCATTAACAACTTCATCTGCTTCTTTTTCAGATTTAGAATAATTTACTATTACTTTTGCTCCTTTCTTAGCAAACAATAAAGCAATAGCTTTTCCTATTCCTCTGCTGGAACCAGTTACTAAAACAATTTTGTTTTTTAATTCCATTTTACATCCTCTTCTCAATCTTCATCTTCAAATCAAATATAAACTCATCCTCATCAAGAGTTTCAACAATATTCTCTCCCCCTTTTCTTACTGCAAGAACCCTCTCTTTTTCCTCTTTATCTCCAATCACAAGTATATAAGGAACTTTCATCATCTCAGCATCTTTTACTTTTGCTTGAATTGTTTTCTGGTCAAAGTCAGTTTCTATTCTTAATGAAGGAATATTTTTTTTCATCTTTTCAACTACTTTTTCAGCATAACTCACATTTCTATCTGTGAAACTCAAAACTCTTACCTGAACAGGAGAAAGCCAAGTTGGAAGTCTGCCATTTGTATGTTCTAACAAGACGCCAAT
>CAZOAN010000048.1:0-2970 GCA_964577855.1 Candidatus Woesearchaeota archaeon
AATCACTTGCTTAATAACAATTCAATTTTCCTGGGATTTCTTTTAATTTCCTTTACTATTGTAGCCGGGCCTATTATTGTAACTGCTCCCAAATCTCCTTTGCTTAAAACTTTAACAATTTCGCTTCGCATTCTATTTATTATTCCTCTTTCCCCATTTCCACCTATAACTGCAAGTTCAATTCCCTTGAAATCTTTTATGTGCCCAACCATAGCCATTGTATCCCCAATAAGCCTTACTTCTTCTTCAGATTTAAGTCTTCCCTGAATAAACAAAATATTATTTCCCAAAACTATTCCAAGTATTTTTTTTATCCTTTCATTGCTATCCAAATCTCTTATTTCAGAATAAGGAATAAATTGAATAGAAAAGCCTTTTATCTTCCCCAATTTTTTGTCACCAGTTTTTGCCATTTTATTATAAATTAAAAATACTTTTTAAATTCTCTTTGAAAGTTTAAATATTGATTCGTAAAATTCCTCAAAATTTTCTCCGTTCTTTGCACTTACTCCAACAACATCATATTCTGGAAAAGCAGATTCTATTTTTTTAAGATCGGCTTTTTTTAAATCTATTTTATTTCCAACAATAAGAACAGGGATTTTTCTTGCAATAAGATTCCCTATTATAGTTATATTTACTTGATTGTAAGGATTTTCTGTTGCATCCAAAACAACAACAACAACATCCATATCATCCAGCCATTTTATGCTCTCAATAACTCCCTGTGTGGCTTCTTTCGCCCTATCCTTTGATTCCTTTTTCTTCATATTATACTTCATAAAATCTTCATAATCTATTTTTGTGGCTATTCCAGGAGTGTCTATCATTTTAAACATCAAGGTTTTCCCCTTGTATTCTATTTCAACTTTCTCCTTGAACTGAACATTTCTTGTCTCGTGAGGAATTTTGCTAACTGTTCCTATTTCTTGTCCTGTAAAGTCTTTGCATATTCTGTTTGCCAGGCTTGTTTTTCCTGCATTTGGGGGGCCGTAAAAACCAAGTTTTATCTCCCTCTTATTTTTAAATAAATTCACAAATATTTTTCTAAAGAAATTTTTGAATATTTTTATTCCCATATTATTTTTTGTCAAAAGAGGTTTATTAAACTTTTGTGTTATGTGTTGTGATTTTGTTTAATGTTTTTTCCCCATTTCTTCAATAACTCTTTTAAAAGGCTTCTCTATTATTCCTATTATTTTTTTCCCTTCGTATTTTCTAAGAGCATAATTTATCTGCTCTCCTGTCCAATCAGCTTTTTTAAGATTTTTTATGATTTCTCCCCTTTCCATTCCTTTTTTCTTGGCATTTTGTATATAAGTCATTATATTATACAAATTATTTCTGTTTTTGAAAAGGTAATTTTCATATTTTCTTCTGTACCAAGTTTGAAGTATTATATATGTAACAAGTGCAATTAATGCGAGGAGGAATATTATAAGTCCAAAGAGCACCCATTTTGATAATTTATTTTCCTTTTGGGTATCTATATAATCTCCTACTTCTATAGGATTTAAATTATCAAGAGCAGGCGAAATAAATGCAGGAACATTAAGAAAATCAATATCTTCTGTAGTTGAAAAAATAATTTTGTCTGAAATATCATTAAAATTTATGTAAATATATCCAGATTCTTCTGCTGGGGAATAATTCCCTTCAAATTTTAAATCACTTATTTTTTCAAGAATAAAATATGCATCATCTTTCATATTTCTTTTGTCAAATTCAAATTGAAATATACTTAAGGTAACTTCTTCATTTAGTCCATAATTTATAAGAATTTCCTTAAAAGTTATTTTAGTTTTCAAATTGTCCTCATTCCAAAAATATATGGAATCAATATATCCCTCTTCACTCTCACCATAATCTCCCCCTCCTATGCTCTTTAAAATCTCAAGATTGATTATTTCCCTATTTGGATAAAAAGTTATTGAATTGGTTTCTACAGCTTCACTTATTTCCCCTGGAATTTTTATGTAAGAAAGATTTTCCAGAACTCCGTCGTATTCTTCATCTGTATCTGCACTTGCATATTGTGTTTCAATTTTTTTCAAATCATCTTCAAGAGAGGTTATGTTTAAAAATTCATTTAAAATTTTTTGAACAAATAAATCATATTTTTTTATCTCGGCTTTTGAAATACTAAGTTTTATGTATTTTTCATCTATTTTTTCTCTTACTGAACTTCCAGGCGAAGTTATTTCAATTGTCTTGTTAAAAATCTGGACCCCACTAAAATTTAATTGATAAATAAAATTTCCAGCTGTTCCAGGCATTAGGAAGTTTGCCCTGTCAAATTCAAGAATTTGGAATCCTGAATCAATAGTTTTATGTGTACTATCATTAAATGCATAATCATATCCAGATATCCTATCAAGTAAAGTTCCAAGTTTTATTGAATTTCCAAGAGAGTCATTAAAAGTTGAATTTAAAGATTCATTTTGAAAACTTATGTTTATCTTTGCTTTGAGATAATCAAATATTTCGTACTGATTATTCATTGAACTGCCTTTCTCTGAAAAACTAAAAGAAGCAGAAGCTATACCAATCAAAAATAATGTAAATATAAAAGCAAAAATAATTTTACACCTCATATTCATGATAATAAAACCTTTTTTATAAATCTTTTTGAGGAGGGAATTTTACTTCTTTTTTCCCTTTTTTTTCTTTCTCAAAGAATAAATAATTTTTTCATTTTTCTTTCTCAAAGAATAAATAATATAAATTAATATAACAAGAGCTATTACAATAATAAAGTTGTAAATTCCAAAGAAAGGAATTTGCACTGAAGCAGGGCATATGAGAGTGTCTTGTATATCAGCACATTCTGTAGATTTTCCTAAAGGGTCATAATGAGGCTCTAAAACATTTTCAGGGCTCCATGTCCATAAAGAGGCAAGATAACGAACTAACATCCCATCGTCTTCACATGTATCTTCACCAGTTTCTGTGTATGAACATTTTCCTATT
>CAZOAN010000049.1:0-2822 GCA_964577855.1 Candidatus Woesearchaeota archaeon
CTTCTCCTTATGGAGTTTTTGATAGAGTAGTCAATGACTTGGGGGTTCCTGTTACAAGTTTTAAAGCTACAGATACAATTGCTATTTGCAATCCAATAAAATCCCCAGATGGATTACATTCCTGGAAAAGATTAGTTCAGCTTTCAGAAGTAAGAAAGCATTGGACTAAAGATCCTATGACTGAAAAAGGTTTTGTTGATTTAATGAAATATAATATTGAGAAAGATGAAATAGAACCTTCAGAGGATTTGATAAATGGTGAGAGTGAAATAATAAAAGATGTTGCTTCAAATGTTAGGGGGTGGGCTGGAAATTGGGATGCTGTTTATGATAATATTCTTCTAAGAGCAAAAATGAAGAAGGAGATAGTTGATGTTTCCAAAAAAACTGGAGATGCAGATTTGCTTGAATGCAAGTTTAATACCCTGTCAAATCATACATTTCACAGAATATCAGATGAAGTTATTCAGGAAATTGGATTACCTCTTGGAGAGAGAGTTTTCCCACTTTGGCAGGAATGGCTGAATAAAGAAGTGAGGAAAAGAGTTTTATGATTTTTTTATAAATCATATAAAAAAATATTTATTCTAAAGATTTATTAATTCTTTTTATTTTAATCAAATAAATATAAAGGTGTGAAAATGCAACCATACAAAAAACCAGATGTTAATGATATTCTGAAAAAATACGGGGGTAAACTTGAAGGGCAGATAAAAACAACTGAACTTGGAGTTATTAAAGACAGCAAGTCTTATTTAAAATTCAAGGAAGAAAGAGAAAGAGAATTAACTAATTATGAAAGATGGTGCAAAACTCTTGGAAGTGCCATAAAATTAAAAGTTTCACAGAAAGATTCTGAAAAAATACAAAAGCATATTGAAGCAGCACATTTGGATATAGAGCCCTGGCAGGCTATAACTTTGAGTGTTATGACTTTTATTTCAGTTTTTTTTATTGGAATAATTTTTTCAATAGCTTATACTCTTATAAAAGGAAGTCTTGCTTTTTTTCCAACCTTGTTTTTTTTCCTTATAGTTATTGTTTCAGTTTTTTTATTTTATTATTTTAATGGTTATCCTGCAAGATTAGCTAACAAATGGAGATTAAAAGCTTCGTCACAGATGGTTCCTGCTATTTTGTATGTTGTGGTTTATATGAGGCATACTCCAAATCTTGAAAAGGCAATTGCTTTTGCTTCTGAGCATTTGCAATATCCTCTTGCATTAGATTTTAAGAAAATCTTTTATAATGTTGCTATAGGAAAATTTTCAACAATAAAAGAAAGCCTTGATAATTATCTTGAAGGGTGGAGAGATTATTCAACAGAATTTATAGAAGCATTTCATTTAATTGAAAGCAGTTTATATGAACCAGATAAGGCGAGAAGAATTGCCACACTTGAAAAATCAATGCAGGTTGTTCTTGATGGAGTTTATGACAGAATGCTTAAATTTACCCATGATGTAAAAGCTCCTTTAACAAATGTCTATATGCTTGCAATAATGCTTCCTATACTTGGAATTGCCCTTATTCCTCTTGCATCAGCAATGGTTCAGGGAATGTTAAAGTGGACACATGTGTTTATACTTTACACTCTTATAATTCCTTTTTTAGCATTTTTTATGATGGATAAAATATTATTATTAAGGCCTGGCGGATATGGAGAAACTTCTTATCTTGAAAAAAATCCCCTCTATTCCCAATATAAATCTAATGGGCCGTATGTTGCTGCGTTTTTGATTTGCCTTCCTTTTCTTATTCTTGGATTGCTTCCTTTAATTTTTCAATACACTCCAATACCTGGAATGATAGGATTGCAGACAGATTATACTTTTGGAGAGTTAGGACTTGGTGGCCTTTCAGAGAGTTTATCTGGAACTTATATTTTTGATTTTAAGGAAGGAGCTAATGGGGTGGTTGGGCCTTTTGGAGCCGGAGCATTGATATTAAGTTTATTTTTTCCACTAGGGCTTGCTTTATTCTTTTCAATTGCTTACAAAGACAAAACAAGAAATATAATTGATGAAAGAAACAAGACAAAACAGCTTGAAGGTGAATTTAATAATTCTTTGTTTCAGCTTGGAAATAGATTGGGAAACGGGGTTCCCCCTGAACTTGTGTTCGGCAAAGTTGCAGAATCTTCAAAAGGACTTATTGCAGGGGAATTTTTCAGAAGAGTAAATTATAATATTCAGCAAATGGGAATGAGTGTAGACAAAGCTATATTTGACTCACGAAGAGGTGTTCTTTTATTTTACCCTTCAGATTTGATTGCCACGAGCATGAGGGTTCTTGTTGAATCTTCTAAAAAAGGGCTTAACATTGCTGCAATAAGTTTAATGAGTATATCTGAGTATGTTAAAAATATACAAAAGATAACAGAACGTTTGAAAGATATTCTTGCAGAGATTGTTTCTGAAATGAAGAGTAATATGACTTTTTTAGCACCCTTACTTTCAGGAATAGTAATAGGTTTGGCTTTAATGATAACATCTATTCTTAATACTCTTAATGTTGCTACGCTTTCTGGAGTAGATACATCTGCTTTGGGAAATATAAAAAACATTCTTGGAATATTTAATATAGAAACTATGATTCCCCCTTATTATCTTCAGATTGCAATAGGAATTTATCTTATTCAGGTTATTTTTATATTGACTGGAACTTTAGTCACAATAGATTCGGGTGAAGATAAATTGGAAAGAACAAGTAGGATAGGAGAAAATTTAAAAAAAGGAATGGTGTTTTATTTTTTCACAGCATTGGTTTCAGCATTGGCTTTATTTGTATTAACTACGATTGTTCTGGGGAATTTGTTTTAA
>CAZOAN010000050.1:0-2811 GCA_964577855.1 Candidatus Woesearchaeota archaeon
TGTTCAACGAAATTTCTAATTCTCCTAAAATAGACAAGTAAAAAATAGCTAAAATCTCTCTTAGCCATCCCCCGACCACCCGCCCCTGTTACGAGGTGCGCGCCTGTCCTTCGGACAATTTGTGAAACTTCGTTTCAGATTTATTTAGAAATAATCTTTTTTCCTCCACCCAAAGCAAAACTATTTAAGACACAATCTTTTTATTTTAAAAAAGAGGACAAAATGAAATTTTCAACCAAAGTAAAAACACTTCTGTATAGTATGGAAGTTAGCCATGGAATAAGAAGGGCTTTAATGGCTACATTGGGAATAATTTATTTTCTATCTTTTGGCTTTAACATTGTTTCTATAACAACTCTTTTTGCAGTATCAACAATCATTATGACTTTCTTTGAATTTCCCACAGGGGCAATTGCAGATTATGATTCAAGAAAAAAGTCTATGATGATTTCTTATTTTTTAATGTCTCTTGCTTTTTTTGGATTATTTATTTTTAAGAATTTTTGGTTTCTTGCAGGTTCATGGATATTAGGAGATATTGCTTGGACATTTTTTTCAGGATGCAGTAGTGCATGGTCTATCGATGCACTTAGAATAGGAAAACAAAAATCTAAAATCGTCTCCCTAATTTCTAAAAGTTATATTTTTGAAAAAGGAGGGCATATTATTGGAGGATTAGCAGGTCTTATTCTTATTTCAATTAATTTTAGTTTTATTTGGCTTTTCGTGTCTATTTCTCAAATGTTTATGTTCTTTGTTGTTTGGAAATACATGGAAGAAAGAAATTTTAAACCAGAAAAAGTTCAATGTAACTATCTTAAAAAATCTTTAATTAAAGCTAAAGAATCTTTTAGTTTCATTCTTCATAAAAAGAATAGAGAATTAAGAGTTTTAATGCTTGGAGACTTTGTAGGGATATTAGCTCAAAGTGCATTTTTTGTAGGAATGCCTTTATTATTTGTTCAAATATTGGGGTTAAATCCAGAGTCTCTTTCAGGAATCATCACAATTATTGCAGGTATAACAATTTTAAGTCCATTAATTGCTGAGAAAATTGCCAACACAAAAGGGATAAAATATTCGCTTGTTTTATTTGTCTTTTTGGAAAGTCTTTTTGTTTTTGGATTTTCATTGTCTAATTCAGTAATATTCGCAATTATTTTGCTCGCTCTTTTGAATATTACTCTTGAGATATTAAGCGTTGTTGGAGATTCAGCTTATCATCATGAATTTGATTCTAAAATTAGAGCATCATTAGGTTCTATAAGTAATGTAATCTGGGCAATAGGAAATGCAATTTCTGTTTTCTTAGCAGGTCTTTCAGTTTATTTCTTTGGTGTTGTTCCAACACTTATAATTTGCGGAATACTTGTTTTAGTAGAAGCATTAATTTATTTATTCGGATTAAAAAATAAAGATTAAACATTAACTTAATAAATATGCAAAATAACATTTAATTATGGTTAAAATAATTTATGAAAAATTAAGAGAATTTCTTGCGAATAGTGATAAATATCCAAAATGCAAGAAATACAAAAGAGCCCCTTTAATTCACGAGGGTTTTCCAGGCACGTTTAATTTAAGTTTTACAGAATATGATATGTTTAGAGAATTTGGGGGTTATTCGAAATTTCATAAAGACCAAATTTTTTCAACAATTCAAAGTTGTGTTAGACCTCAAGATATTTTAGAAAATTTAAAATATGGAAAAGAAATTTGGAAATATCTTGGAGTTTTTGAAATGTCAGATATTGCAGGACAGATAACTCTTTCAAAAAAAGAAGATATAAAGAAAATTCATACTTGGCAATTGAACAAACTTATTGAGTTATTGGTTGAATTGGGATTAAAGAAAGATAGAATTTTCCCGTCTTATTGTAAGGGTGGGGATGTTACAAAGATAACTAAGGGAAAATATACTTTTGATTTTAAAATACCTGAAGATATTTTAACAAAAGAGGCATTTCTAAAAGCAGGAATTCCAAAGGAAAACTTAATTCCCGATAAAACCCGAGATACTTTTTTATCTTTACATATTAATATGCCTACTCCTTGGGGTTACAGGAATGAAATAAACTATAATATTGGAACAAAAGAAAAACCCAAACTTTTAGATATTGCCACTTTAGAATATTTTTTATGGTTGCCAACTTACTCCTCTAAAGAAAAAGTTTCTAAAAATATAAATGGGCTTAAAGAATTTGAGCATACAATAAGCATTGGTGGAATTGGTGTTGAAAGATTGTGCGTTGCGGTTAATGGATTAAAGAGTATTCAGGAAGTAGATTACATTAATAAATTTTATGATTTCTTCAGAAAACTTTATCCTGAATTAACCGAAGAACAAAGGATAAAGGCAGGAGAAGTTATAAGGGCGTTGCATAGAATTTACGCTGATGTTGCAGAAGTGAAACTAAAAATTGGAAAGCAACAGAATAAAAAAATAAAATATTTCCTTCAAGTTTTAAACCAAAATTTATATGAGCCATTAGAAATAACTAATCTTGGAAGAAATAGAAATGAAAAAATAAGAACTTTTTTACAAATTGTTGGAGACAATTTAGGCAATTTTTCTGAAGAAAAATTAAAAAAACTTTTAGACCTAAACTCAAAAGTCCAGCCTTGGCATAAGAATTTATCAAAAGGGATAAAGCCAACAATCGCAAGAATAAAGATGTATTATCAAAGTCAAGATAGATTAAGAGTTAAGAGAAGCACAAAACCAGAAAAACATCAAAAGTAATTTCCCACCCCACAGATTATTTCATCTTCTTTCTTAAAAAGAAAGAAGCAAAGAAGGGCGCGCACCTC
>CAZOAN010000051.1:0-2623 GCA_964577855.1 Candidatus Woesearchaeota archaeon
GACATGAACATGCTGCAGGATGTATAATTAGCAGAGAAAAAGAAAAAGAATTTATAGATTTACTCAAAAAAAATCTTGAAATAGAATTAATAAAAATTTGATTTTTATTAACTCTCCTCGCTAGTTCCAATTCCAGAACGTTCAAACAATTTTTTTCCATCCAAAGAGATAATTCCATTATATTCACTAAAAATCTTACCATTAATATTTCGAATATCCTTCACTAAAACAGAAATTTCCAAATTAGTATTAGCAGGAATTATTCCATAAAGTCTTTCATTTAAAACTTTAACTGCAAGAGTAGATTTTCTTTTAACCTCTCTAGAAATTAGATGCACTGAATTCCAAATAGCATGTAAAGAATCTGCTACATTAACATGAGGATTTTTAACCTCTTCCTTATTTCTATCATAAACAGATGGATATTCTTCTGTTGCAGGAAATCTCGCTGTGGTGGTTAATTTGTAGGTTCTTCCTATCCGTTCATAAATAGCATCTCCTTTAAGATAATGAAATCTTGGAGCATTTATTTCTTTCAGAACACCTTCCACATTTCTGATTGTTTTCATAAACAAAGATAAATTGTCAACTAAATAAGATTATGTTGTCATCAAATGACAACATTTAAATAAGACTAAATAGAATAAATGCTATGGAGGAAATACTAAAAGAGATTGGATTAAATGGAAAAGAAGCAAAAATTTATCTGGAATTATTAAAAGAAAAATCGCAAACAGCATCTAAAATTGCAAAGTTAACAAAAATAAACCGAACCACAGCATATTTGGAATTAGAAAATTTAATGAAACTAGGATTAGTAAGCTATACAATAAAAAATTCAAAAAGGTATTATCAACCATCATCTCCAAAAAAATTAGTTGAAATATTAGAAACAAAAAAGAAAAAAATAATTTCTATTCTTCCTAAATTAGAATCATTTCAGCAAAATGAAGAATTATTTAAAATAGAAATTTATGAGGATAAAGAGGGATTAAAAACATTTTATCAAGACATATTAAATAATGCAAAAGAAGTTTTAGCTTTTGGAGTAACTGGACTTGCTTTTGAAATTCTAGATTTTGAATTTCCCCACTTTATAGAATTGTGTAAGAAAAAAGGAATAAAAGCAAGATATATTGCAAATAAAGATTCGGAAAAATTATTAAAAAAATTACCAAAGAATTTTGTGAAAATAAAATATCTTGAAGAGAAATATAATGCAAAAGTTACCACAATAATCTATTCAAATAAAGTTGCAATACAATCTCTTCAAAATGAGAAAATTTATATAACGCTAATAAAAGATAAAAACTTATACGAAACTTACAAAAATTATTTTGAATTTCTGTGGTCTTGTTAAAATTAACTAAAATCATAACCTTTAAAACCCCTTACTTTCTTGATAAAATATGCTAGAAGAAGGAGATATGGTCTTGTGTACAGTGGACAGGATAGCTGGAACAATAGTTTTTGTTAAAATAGAAAGAGAGGAAAAAGAAGGAAGCATAATCTTAAGTGAAATTGCCCCTGGAAGAATAAGAAATCTTAGAGAATATGTAATACCAAAAAAGAAAATAGTATGCAAGGTTCTGAAAACAACCGGAGGAACTATAAGCCTTTCTCTAAGAAGAGTTACCCAAAAAGAAAGGAAAGAGGTTATGGATGAATATAATCAGGAAAAAAGTTATGCGTGCATTTTGAAGAGTGTTGTTAAGGAAAAATCAAATGAATTTATTGACAAGATAACAAAGAATGAAAAATTATATGATTTCTTTGAAGAGGCAAGAAATAATCCAAAAAAACTTGAAGATTTAATAGGAAAAGAACATGCAAAGAAAATTTTGGATATAATCCTTGAACAAAAGAAAAAAAGAAAAATTATAAAGAGAACAATATCCTTAAAAACTCAGGAGCCTAATGGTATATATCTCATAAAAAGTATTTTGGAAGATCCCGGGGCTATAGAAATAAGATACTTATCTGCAGGAAAATATTCCCTAAAAATAGAAACAGAGGATGGAAAAAAGGGAGAGCAGGAACTCAAAACTTTTTTAGAGAAAATCGAAAAAAAAGCAAAAGAAAAAGGAGTTCAATTTGAGTTAAAAGAAAAATAGGAAAATAAAAATGACAGATAAATTTAAGGTAAAAATTATAGGAATTTTGTTTAATCCGAGTACGAGAAGAATTTTAGTTGGAAAAAATAAAGGTGATAAAAATTTAAGTTTTGTTGAAGGTGATTTAAAATATAATGAAGAACTCGATATTGGTTTAAAAAGAGTGACAAAAGAAAAAACAGGTTATATAATCCACAATCTCGGAGCAATTTATGCGAGAAATAAATTAAAAGATAAAAACGCACTTCAAATTTACTTTTTATGTGAAGCAACAGAAGGAAAAGAAAAATCAGGGAAAAAAGTTGCGGAATTAAGATGGATAAAACCAAAAGAAGTTGAAGGAAAATTACACGAAAAACTTCCAACAAGATTAAGGGAATATATCTTAAATTTAGGATGAAATTAAAATTCTATATTGATTCTGAAGGGAAAAAAGTTTATACATTAGAAGAAAAAATTAACAATCAAAAAACAAATGAAGCCCATTATAAATTCATAAAAATAAGAGA
>CAZOAN010000052.1:0-2473 GCA_964577855.1 Candidatus Woesearchaeota archaeon
CGGTGCGGGCGTATGACTTTTTGTCCAATTTTAAGAGACGGTTTTTTTCATTAGTAATTGGACAAAAAGCAGTCTAATTCTAATGGTTTTTCATGTGTCCGAAGTGTGTGCCGATACAATATAAATAAAAAAGGCATACTAAGAACATGAAAATTGATCCATATAAGCATAAAGAAAGGTATATCGCTTGGAAAGATAAAGTTAAAAGTGGAATTCCAAAAATAAGCGTATTTAACTCAGATATTATTTTACAATACCTAGGTGACATGGAAAAAGGGGTGAATATATCCTCTAAAAACCTAAAGGGATCAAGAAGCTATATCAGGCTTAATACATTGAAAGAAAAACTTTGTTTCTTTGCAATAAAGTTTAAAGAAATGTTTAATATTGATAGAGTTATTGATATAAAAGAAGAACAACTTGTTGGTTTCTTTTCAGATATGAAAAACGGCGTGATAACAAGGAAAGATGGCAAGGGTTATCTTTCTGTTGATACTTATGCCAAAGTTTACAAAGCGTTCTGGCACTGGCATCAAAAGATTAACAAGAAAAAAGGAATAGAAATCCCAGATATTACAACAGACTTAGATACAAGGCAAGAAAAACCAAAATGGGTTTACTTAACAGAAGAACAGGTAAGAAAATTATGTGAGACTGCCAGATATGAATACAAAGTTTTAATGCTGTTCTTATTTGATACTGGAATAAGAAGCCCAACAGAACTAATGAATGTTAAAGTTTCTGATCTATACAACAACTGTAAGGAACTTCACATTAGAGAAGAAATAAGCAAAACATTTGGCAGGAGATTTAAGCTTATGATCTGCTCTGAATTGATAAAAGAGTATATACAAAACAAAAAATTAAAGAGTGAAGATTATTTATTTGATATAAAACCACAAACTGTAAACAAGTATCTCAAAAGAATTGCCATAGATCTTTTTGGAGATGGAACAAGTGAAGCTGGTGCAAAGTATTCTGAACTATCTATGTATGACTTTAGACATATTTCTTGTTGTTATTGGCTGCCTAGATACAAGTCAGAATCAGCTCTAAAATATAGGTTTGGCTGGAAAAAATCAGATAAAATCCATTATTATTCAGAACTTCTTGGTATGAAAGATACAATTTCAGAGGAAGATATGTTCATTGATGTCACAAAAACCGAGATTGAACAAAGACTTACAAAATCAGAGAAAGATAAGGGAATCTTGCAAGAAAGGGTAGACCAGATGGAAGAACAGATGAAAAAATTTACAGAGTTTATGAAAATTGCTGAAGGAAAGGTAGACATAATCAGGGAGTTAGAATGAAACCAAAAGAGTTAGAACAGAAATTGAAAGAACAACAAAAAGAGATTGACAAACTGAAAAAGAAGATGAAGAGCCAAGAATGGACAAGTCTCTTTTTGTTATTGAATGAATAAATGAACCTATTCTTGTTGATCTTGAATACCCTTCTTTTCTTTATAAAAGAACAATAAAATAGGTATGGCTTCACCAGTCCTTTTCATTTTTCTAATGGCTTTTTCAAGTTGTATATAGCCTTTATGATGAATCATTTTGCAGAAAGATTTGCCTTTTCTCTCTTTTAACTGGGGAAATTCATCTAAAATCTCCTTTTTTAATCTTATGACATTCCAAGCACAATCGCTGGAAGTATACCAAATTTTATTTTGAATATCAATGGTTTCATTAACTGGTTTTAGTATTTGTAATTCCATAAACTCTTTTATTCTCTCAAATACTTAAACTTTGTATTGCTGTCAGCAACACGTTTATCTTTAACTTCCAGCCCTATAGCCCCAAACAGCTTTGCAATGTTCTTATCAAGAATAACAATATCTTCTTCAGCAATCTTCCTTATGAACTCTGTTAAGTCTAAGCCTAGCTCCCCTGCCTTATGTTTCAGCTTATTCTTTGTCTCAAAATCTAAACGGCAGTGCAAGAAAGTGGTCTTATTTACCATTCTTCACCCCTTTATACAAAAATAAAACAAAAACCCCCAGATTTAATCTGAGGGTTGGCATGTTAGATGCCCTCCTTAAATAAAGTAATAATAGGAATCTTAAAAGTAATAAAAGAAATGTTCGAGAGTATTGGCCGTGACTCCCCGACCTTCAAAATCTTTGAGTGTTTCCGAAGCTCGATATTCATAACTTTTCCTATCAGACTCTTTAACGCCATCTAGGGTTCTTTGTTATCTTTTAACATATATTTTCCAGTATATATAAAGCTTTCTAATAGTATCACTTGAAAATGACAAATGATAGTTAAATTTAAAAGACTTAAAGTCTTATTTTATGAATCGCCCATTTTTTATTTTTTAGATAATCTAATAAAAAAGGATTTTAAAGTTTTAAATTCTCAATAGAGTATAAAACATGGGAATAAACTATTCTGAGATATTAAAAGATAGTTTTAGAATTAAGAATAAATTGAGCATACTAAAGAGCTATTTTTCAAACTTGAAA
>CAZOAN010000053.1:0-2226 GCA_964577855.1 Candidatus Woesearchaeota archaeon
AATCTTATTTTTTCTTCTTCAGAACACTGTCTTTTTTCAAATTTTTTATAAGCCAAAAAAATATCCTTTTCAGGAATTTTTGAAAATTCCCTCTTATTCCTAATCCTTTTTCTTATCTCCACCCTATTCATAAATTATTTAAGTTGATACAACTTAAAAATTTATATGCCCATAAATGCCCATCCAGAATTCACTGCAGCTGAAGGAGAATATCTCAAGGCAAAATCTCCTGAAGAAAAAATTGAAAAATTGAGGAAAATGATTTCTTATGCTCCTGCCCATAAAGGTGGAGAAAATCTGAGGGCACAACTTAAAACACGTCTTAAAAAGCTCCTTAAACAAAAAGAGAAATCAAAAAAAATAGGAAAATCTTCTCGCATTGGAATAAAAAAAGATGATATGCAAGCAGTCATCGTAGGCAAAACAAATTCAGGAAAATCATCGTTATTAAATAGTTTAACAAATACAGAATTAAATATTTCGCCTGCTTCCTTCTCGACAAACTCTCCAAAAATAGGTATGATGAATTATAAGGGAACAAACATCCAGATTATAGAAAACCCCGCAATAGAGTCTGAATATTATGATAAAGGAATTACCCATACAACAGATGTTCTTTTAATATTAATTTGTTCTCTTGAGGAGATAAAAGAGATAGAAGATTTGATAAAAAATAATAGCAAAAAAAGAATAATAGTCTTTAGCAAAGGTGATTTATTGAGTGAAAATGAAAAAAGAAAACTACAATCCACCTTGCAATCAAAAAAATATAATTTTGTAATAATATCTTCCCTAACAGGAGAAGGGTTGGAAGAATTAAAAGAAAAATTATTTAAAAGTTTTGAAAAATTGAGAATTTATACAAAAGAACCTGGTAAAGAAAAAAGCAAAACCCCAGTAATTCTTGAACCAGGAGATATAATAAGAGATGTTGCTGAAAAAATTTTGAAAGGCTTTTCACAAAAGGTAAGAGAAACAAAAATCTGGGGCCCATCAAGCAAATTTCCAGGACAAATAGTTGGGCTAAATCACAAGTTAAAAGATTTGGACGTCGTGGAATTTAAAACAAGATAGTTGTTTTATCTTTTTCCTATTTTTTAACATACATTTGAAAAAAAATTTTGAATAATTCTTTTTTAAGAAAAAAACGTCAGATTTAAATATAAAATTGTATTAAAAATAATGTGAAAAAAAAGACCATTGGGATAATTTCTTGTGTAAGTGAAGTAAAAGAAGAGGGAAAAACATTTATTGAACTTGCAAAAAAGAAGGATGTTAAATTAATTCTTATAAATATATCTGAAAAGTTTGATATAAAATCTTTCAAAAGGAAAGTAAAGAAATGTGATATAATTTATTGTAGCGTTTGGGATGACTTCGCGGTTGAGCTTACAAAGACAATAGAAGAATGGAGAATAAAAGTCTATGAATCTTCCAATTCTTATTATTATACTGAAGATAAATGGATGTTTTATGTAAAATGTAAAAAACACAAAATTCCAACCCCAGATACAATTCTTTTATCTGAAAATATAACCAATGCTAAAAGAGAACTTAAAGAATTTGGAAGGTGGCCAGTTATTTTAAAGAGAATTAGTGGAACAAGGGGAGAATATGTTGGAAAGGCCAAGGGAATGGGAGAAGCAGAAACATTAATAAAAAAATTTTGGAAAAAGGGAAGTGAAAAACTCCCAATCATTGCGCAAGAATTCATAAAATCTCCAAGTTATAGAGTTACTTTAATAGGAAATAAAATTATTCAAACAGCTTTAAAGAGAAATAATGCTGGGTGGAAAGCAACAGGAGTATATGCAAAGAAATTTGAGCATTTTGATGTGGATAAAAAATTGGAAAGAATAATAAAAAAGACTATGAAATTTTTGAATATAAAGATATGTGGGCTTGATATGCTAAAAAAAGATGGAAAATGGTTGCTCTTGGAAGTAAATGCCCAGCCTTCCTTGGATTTTTTTGAAGAAGAAAGGGAAAAGGTGGTGGAAAAGACCCTGGACTTCCTTATAAAAGAGGCAGATTAAAATTAAGGATTAATATAATAGTAGAATATTCATTTTTTATTGATATAATTATTAAAAGCCTTATCTAATTCTTCTAGTTAAATGCTTATTGAAATAATAATTGCTTTAACATTGGGTATTCTCTTTGGAACATTTACAGGCTTATTCCCAGGAATACATATAAACCTTGTAGGTGCCTTTCTCATTTCTC
>CAZOAN010000054.1:0-2187 GCA_964577855.1 Candidatus Woesearchaeota archaeon
TGCTTGCAGACCCAAAAACTTCTGCATGGGATTTTGCAGAGAATATCCAAAATTACATATACAAAACCAAGGAAGAAAATGTCCCTCTTTATGAGATAAATATAGAATATTTTAATAACAAAGAGCTTAATGTTTCTGTTCTAAGCAATATAAGAAAAAAGCATATATATTATATTCATGATTCTTCCAAGAATCCCCAGGAGTGGTGGGTTGAATTGCTTCTTGTCAAGGATTTATTATTAAGTGCTTCTGTTGAAAGCATAACTCTTGTTCTTCCCAATATGCTTTATTCAAGGCAGGACAGAAAACACATATCAAGAGTTCCTATCTCTTCAAGAGCTCTTGCAAATTCAATATCCCCTGGAATAAAAAGAATAATAACAGTTGACCTTCACTCTCCCCAGATTCAGAATGCCTATCCTTCAAATGTCCCCCTTGATAATCTTCACAGCTTTCCAGATGTTGTGCGTTATCTTGAAGAGAAACATATGAAAGAAATAGAAAATCTTGTAATAGTCTCTCCTGATGTGGGAGGTGTTGACAGGGCAAGGTCTTTCTTAAAAAGGCTTGAAAATTTAAATGAAGGTTTTTTTAAAAAGAGAGATTATTCACTTGCACTTATAAACAAAGCCCGTTCAAAACCAGGAGAGGTTTTAGGTATGCAGTTGGTTGGAGAGGTTTATGGAAAAGATGTTTTAATTGTTGATGATATTATAGATACAGGGGGAACTCTTTGCAAGGCTGCTGATTTACTAAGAGAAAAAGGGGCAAGAAAGATAATGTGTTATGCAACCCATGGGATTTTTTCAAAAGGACATGAGGAATTGACAGAAAAGTTTGATATTGTAATGACTAGCAATACTCATTACAGGGAGCCTGATTCTGTTGAAGTTATAGATTTAGCTCCTCTTTTTGCAGAAGCAATATACAGAGCCCAAAAGGGCTTATCTGTTTCTAAACTGTTTGAATAATTAGGACTTAAAGATAAAAATAAAAATTTATTTGAATATTCCCTTAACTTCTTTGCTGAATATTAAATATGCCCCAATAGCCACATTAATTGCAAATCTTACAACTTGCAGAAATGCAAAACCAGTAATCATTGAGTATACCATAAGTACTATTCCAGTTATTGCAAAGATTATAGCAAGAATTTTCGCCCATTGTTTTAATTTCCATAGACCCCTGCCTACGAAGAAACAAAGGACACCAATTCCTATAAGAATTAATCCTACTCCTATAATCACTCCTCCAGTTAAAACCGACTCTAATTCAGGAGCTGACTCTATTAGAAGAGAAATTATCGCATTAGCACCAATGATAATAAACAATCCAACGAGCACACATAAGGCTGTAAGTATGTAATACCATACAGAAATTATCTGAACACCCACAGGAAGTTTCTTAGCACCTTCTTCTTCAACCACTTTTTTTACACGTCTTCTTTTCACCATTTTTTACCTCCTTTCATTTGATTTTCGCTTCAAAAATTGAAAAGCGAATGAGTTAAAGAAATCCCAATTTTATGGGAGAATCTTTATCTCAAATATATCTTTATAATGAAATTATTGTTTATAAATATTGTTTTTAATTGAGAATTAATCATAAATACTTTTTCTGTGACCAATTCTAATTACAATAATTTTATTCATGGAGATAATAACATCTACTATTGCTCTGTAATCTCCAATTCTTAGTCTCCATAGTTTTTCACCCTGTAATCTTTTAAGATATCTGAATGGGTTTTCCCTTATTGAGTAAATTTTATTTAATATTGCCTCGGAATCTTTTTTATTTAATTTTTTTAGAAATTCTTCAGCATTCTTTTCAATTTGAATAGAATACATTTTATCTAAGTATAATCCCTAATTCTCTTGCAACTTGTTCAATAGGTTTTACTTTTCCTTTTTTAACATTTTCTAATGCACTTTTTATATCTTCAATTTCTTCTTCGCTTAAACTATCTTCTTCGCAATTATCTATTAAATTATTTAAAACCTCATCATAAGATTGTCTTTCAAAATTTTTAATATTTTTTAATCTTTTAAGAGTCTCTAAGTTAATTTGTATGGTTGTTTTTTTCATGTTATATAGTAACTATAATTGTTATATAAATATTTCTATTTCGATAAATTTATAACTAATTCTTGAATTCTTTTTCTATAGGCGGGTGTGCCGGAGTGGTCA
>CAZOAN010000055.1:0-2112 GCA_964577855.1 Candidatus Woesearchaeota archaeon
TTTGATTCAAAGATTTTTGAGATGATTAGGAAAGAATTTGGGGATTTTGAGATTATTCTATAAACAAAATCCTTATTAACTTAGATTTTTCTATTTTATTTATGAAATACTTATTCATATTGGGCAGAAATCCTGAATTATCTATTCAAGAAGTTAAAAGCTACATAAAAAGGACAGACAATGTAATATTAAATGAGGAAATTAGAAAGAATGGTTTATTGCTTGAATTGGAGAAACCTCTTGAGGCAGGAGCAGTTGATATTCTTGGTGGAACACTTGCAATAGGAATAGTTTTGTGTAGTCTAAAGGATATTAATAGAAAAGAGATTTATTTTGGCTCTGAAAACAAATTTAATTATGTTATATGGGATTTTTCAGAAAATACTGAAGAAATTTCACAATATCTCAAAAAAAGATTCCGTTCAGAAAAACTTAAAGTAACAGAAAAGAAATTTACAGGTTTTGTGAGGGGGCAGAATGAAGAGTATACAAGAAAACCCTCTTCAAATTTAATTACAGAAGGATATTTTGTTTTTAATGATTTGTTTGGAAGAATTATCCAAAGGTGTGATTATAAAGAAATTGAAAGAAGAGATATGCAAAAACCTGTAAGACGTGAAAATCTTAGCATTTCTCCTAGATTAGCTAAGATAATGATTAATCTTTCTGAAGTTAAAGAAAATGGGGTTTTACTTGATTCTTTTTGTGGTATTGGTGTTGTTTTAATGGAAGCATTGAATATGGGAATAAAAGTTATAGGAATAGACAAAGATAATGAAGCAGTAAATGGGGCCAGAAAGAATATTGAATGGCTCAAGCTTCCCAAAGAAAAATATAAATTAATGAACAATGATTCAAGCAAAATTGTAATGGGTTCTGTGGATGTTTTGGTAAGTGAACCAGATTTTGGGAAAACTCTCACAAAAGTTCCAGAAAAGAGAGAAGCAGATTTAATGATAAAACAATTCGAGATTTTAATGATTAATGTTTTGAATAATTTGAAAAAAAGTGTAGCCGACAAATTTGTTTTTAGCGCCCCTTTTATTAATATTGGTGGAAGCAGAATTGGATGTGATTTTTCTAAAATATCTGTAAAGATAGGACTTAAATTAAAAGAAGGATTTCCAATTCAGGAATTTAGAGAGGGGCAGATTGTAGGGCGAGAGATTGTTGTGCTGGAGAAATAATCTTGTAGGTAAGGTTTTTAAACTAATTTTCTTGATTAATAACTATGACAAGCGGAAAAGTAATTCAATTCAGACGAGGGAGAAAAACCGTGCATGAAAGACATTTTTTAATTGAAATAGAAGATATTTCAAATAAAGAAGAAGCACAAAAGTTCGTCGGTAAAAATGTAATTTGGAAATCTCCTGCTGGAAAAGAAATTAACGGGAAAATCGCTTCTACTCACGGAAATAAAGGAGTTGTAAGAGCTATTTTTGAGAAAGGCTTGCCTGGACAGGCAATTACAACAAAAGTTGAGGTAAAATAAATGGTATCGCTCAGAAAGGCAAATGCATATTCAAAAAGAATTGTTGTTCCTTATACTCGTATAAGCAAAAGAAAAAATAGGTCTTATATAAAAGTAGTTCCTCCTCAGAAAATTGTTAAGTTTAGTATGGGAGAAGGAAAAGTTTATGCAGCTGGAAAATTCCCCCATAAATTAACCCTTGTGACAATAGAAGCAGTTCAGATTAGACATAATGCTCTTGAATCATGTAGACAGTATATAAATAAGGGTCTTGATAAAATTCTTGCAGGACAGTATTATTTTAAGGTTGTTCCTTTTCCCCACCATATTCAGAGAGAAAATAAGATGCTTACTGGTGCTGGAGCAGATAGAATGCAGACAGGAATGCAGTTATCCTTTGGAAAGTGCATAGGTAAATCGGCCATCTTAAAACCTAATTCAGAGATTTTCTTTATTGCTGTGGCAACTCCAAAAGCAGTAATTTTAGCCAGAAAAACTTTCAAAGCAATAAAAGCCAAGTTACCTTGTAAGACGAGGGTTCTTTACGAATTTACACCCCAGTAGATTGTTACTTTTAGTCAATAGTAACAAATAGAAAGATTTATAAAGTTTAAATTTGTGGGAAAAATATGGAAAAGGAA
>CAZOAN010000056.1:0-2084 GCA_964577855.1 Candidatus Woesearchaeota archaeon
GGAGCATTATTCAAATTCGCACAAAAAGGACCTGCATTGCCAGTATTATCCCAATTGCCACCACGTATCACCGCGCTGTTAATCACAATCCAACCCATTCCACCCCCAAAGTCCAAAAATTTCAAGGACTTTAGGATAAAGGAATATTAGAGTATTTCTTGTACCAACCTCCCAGCATTCTGCCTATTTCATTTATTAATTTAGAACCATATTCATATTGGTCAAAGCTGATAAACTGCAAGTCCTTAGAAAGCCTGAAAAAAATTCTTAATTTGTCTAATTCAATAATTGCTTTTTGCAGGGATTGTCTTTTATCAAAATCATTATTTGATTGTATAATGCTTTCTAAAAAATTTAATGAAGTGTTTTCTATTTTTTGTGCCATTGTATATTTTTCTAATTTTGGAAATTTGTTCAACAGGGTATGAAGCCATTTAATGAATTCATATGTTTTATGAAAAATTTTCATATCTTCAATCATTGTGAACTCTCCTTGAATGTGATAGATTCTGGAAAACTGGGAAAAAGTACTTTGTCCCTCTAAAAAACCTTGCTGTATTTGAGGTGTTTCCATCATTTTTCTTTCCCATCTTTTTTCATCATCTTTTATTTTAGTTTATCTATTTTTTATTTCTAAAACTTTTTTCTTTTTCTTCTTTTTTATATTTTCATCCAAAGATAAATAATTTTCTTCAGAAACAACAGGTCTACCTATTTTTTCTTCTGCTTCTTTTCTTGCATTGCCTGCAACTTCTCCACCCTGTCTTGCTGCAACAGAACATTCATCAAACCCCTGTGTATTTTTTGTAATTGTAATTTCAGTTGTAACTTTTTCTCCTAACATGCCAAATATTAATTCAAGATCATCCATATGGTCTCTTAAATTTTCTTTATCAAGTTTTTTTATTTTTTTATATTCTTCAACTGTCTTTCCAAAAGTTGCTTTACTTATTTCATTAGTTAAAATTGCATACTCTATTTCCTCTTTAACATCTCTATTTTTCCATTCATCAGTAAGATTTTGCCTTATTGCAATGCCTCTTAATCTCTTATCTATCCAATCTTTTGAATAACCTTTTAATTCATAAAGTTTTTTCATTCTTTCCTGAGCAAGCTCAGGATTTTCTATTTCTTGTATTCTTTCATAACCCACTTTAGCTAACCATCTCTTAAATGGTTCAGCTTTCTTAGATGGAATTGATTGAATTATCCTAAAAATGCCTTCTGTATCTGCACAGTCAGTCTCATATTCCTTTCCATCTCCTGACTTTAATTTCAGTTGTACGATTTTATCGTATGACTCAAAACCTTCTTCTTTTAACTTTATCTTTAAATCAGACCAATATCTCTTAGGAATAGTGCTTTCACTCAAAACCCCAACTATATCTACAACAGAAAAAAACCATTTATTATCAACAAGCTTTCTTCTTATTGTTTTTCCTTTGAATATAGCTATATGTGTTTCATTTTTTTCTTCATTCATATTATATACTCCTTTTTTGTTTTTTATTTATCAACCAGAGTTGTATATTTATACAACTTAATATTTTTTATCTCTTTTTTTCAATTATCATTTTTGATAATATGTATTAATAATAATACACAAATTTTTCTTTGAATTATTTTCATGATGTTCTGTTTCAATTACTTTTTTATTTATCATCTTTTATTTTTCCTATTTTCTTTTCCATTTTGCTTAATTTATTCACCATTTTTTCTCTCCAAATTCTTTTTCCTTCCCATCTTTTTTCATATTTTTTGCCCTCTCTTTTTCGGCGCGCGCCATTCGGCGAACACTTTCTCCCAATCTCCTCCCCCACGTAAGTTGATTCCTTTTCCCAACTTCTCAAACTCACCTAACCTTCCGAACTTCCAATCATTCTTCACCCCAAATTTCCCAGATACCAGCCCCCAGATTAACTACTGCAACAGCGAAACCCAACGCCGTAGCTCACACTCGAAGGAGCACTATCCAAATACGCACAAAAAGGACCTGCACCGCCAGAAGGAGCCCAATGGCCACCACGTCTCACCGCTTTTCCTGTTGATGAATTCCCTAAAAAATAAACATAATCATTTCCATA
>CAZOAN010000057.1:0-2038 GCA_964577855.1 Candidatus Woesearchaeota archaeon
GTCCAGACATATGTTTCGCCTGTCCAGTATAAAGTTGTTTTTGTGTCTTCAGTATTTTTTTCCTGCTGAACAATTATCTTAACTTCTTTTCCTGCTTCAAGCCAAAAATTTTCAAAGAAATAATTTTTTCTTCCTTCATCTCTAATCTCCCAGTCATTGAGATTGCAGGAAAATTCACATTTATTGTAAAATATAATTTCCTGGCTATTGTAATCTAATTTCTTTAGTTCAATGCATTTCGCGCAAACATCTGTTGATTTTTCACACAGGTTTTTGTTAGATTCTATGCATTTATTCCATGCATTTCTTAATTCACTTTCACGCATTTTTTCATCTAATACATAAACATTCGCAAGCCCGTTTTTTACAAGCTCAATATTGATATTTTTTCTATCTACATACAGATATGCAAGTATTCTACCATATCTGTCGTATTTCTCACTACCAAATTCAAGCACAACTGTTTTGTTCAGAACCATCTTTTCAAGAAAAATTCCTGCTTCTGGAGAATATCTTTCACCTTTTTCAGGAGCATCAATTCCCAAAAGCCTTACTTTTTCTCCAGATTCTATTTCAAGAGTGTCTCCGTCAATAATTCTTATGACAAGCGCTTCTTCGTAATCTGTTAGAAAGTTCTGAAGCGCAGAGTTGAGAAAAGAATAATTTAAAGCAAAGAGTAAGATAATAAGGAAAATAAGCAGAGCAAGGTCTTTACTTTTTGCTTTGTTCTTCATTTAAATTAAAGAAAAAGAAGAAGGGAATAAAATAAAAAATAATAAATTAATATACCCCCTTTCAATTATATTATTTCCATTCATCAAAGAGGATAATCATTCTTCTTTAAAACAATTATTGTAATTAAGGACATAATGGGTATAAACTACTTCCTCTTTCCAGGATATATCTTTGAAAACTCTTTTATTTCATTCAAGTTTAATCTTGCAGTTATCAGGCCTTCCTTGTCTTTTATTTCAGCAAGTATTTTGTGAGGAGAAGAAATTGCAGAATATGAAATCAAATCCCTCTCTTCTGTAACAGGATTGCACACAGTCACAAAATTGAGATTCTCAAAAGCTCTTGAAAGCAATATTGATTTCAATAAATTTAATTCTCCGTTTTGGGGATCCTCTTTGTGAGCTTTAGTTTCATAGCACCAATGAGCAGGGCAAAACACTATTTCTGCTCCTGCTTTCTTCATTTTCTTGAATAGCTTTGGAAAAGCCAAATCCCAGCATATCACAATTCCAATCTTTGCAAAATCCGTCTTATAAACAAATATCCTTTTGCCTGCTTCTTTGGAAAGGTCTCCATAAAGATTGATTTTCTTGTATTTTCCTTTTATTCTTCCTTTTCTATCAATCAAAAGTGCCATCTTGTAATGTTTATCTTTTAGAATAAAATAGTCTGTTATTATTGCCCATATAGAATTTTCTTTGCATGCATCTTGTATTTGTTTTATTAGCCTGTGATTTAAAGGCAATTCCTCAGGTCTATTTATGCAAGTTTCTGGGAAACAAACTATATCTGCATTTTTTTCACTTGCCAGGCAGATGTATTTCTTTATTATTTCAACATTATGCTTCCCAGTACCATTATGTCTTATCTGAGCAAGTGCAATTGTAGGCATTCTTTTTTTCATTTTAACTCAGAGAAATTTATTTATCGACTTTAAAGTCTTCTGTCTGAAGTATTTAAAACTAGCGATGGTAAAAAATATTTTTAAAGACTGCACAAATCTGCGAGTTCGTACAAGTTAATATCTAGTTAGTAAATTGATGAATATTTTTAGGATTCTGCAATTCTTATTTTGCAATTAATCTTATAATCATTAATCCAACTATAAGAAGAATCAAAAGGAACAATATGAAAATAATTAATTTTATCATATTAAGAGTTAGCCATGAAGTTTTTTCTTTTGTTGCTTCTGCTGATTCTGCTTCATCATCATTGTAAAGAGGTCCAAATTGACCCATATATTTAGCAGTATAAAATTCATCTTCAGGAAGCCATCTTATTTCATTAAGCCCTTTTGTAGTTG
>CAZOAN010000058.1:0-2005 GCA_964577855.1 Candidatus Woesearchaeota archaeon
CTGTGAATTTTGAAATCATTATTGAATATTTTCTAAGCCATCTTAAAACAGAAGTATGATCTGCATTATGAGGATAAAATGCCTTAAAATGTTCTTGAACTTTTCTTGTTGAAACTCCTCTATAAAATAAATCTAAAGCACAAGTTATTTTTTTGGGATGATTTCTCATTCTAAAGAAACCATCATTTATTGTAAATGTTTTATCACAATCATTGCATTTATATCTCTGAATTAATCCTCTATTTTCTGTTTTTCTTTTTGTCCATTTGATTATATTTTTTGATTTGCAATTAGGACAAGAAAGTTTTTTATACTTGCTCTTTTTTACATTGTTAGATTTCATTTGATTTGCGTTGGATGGAATCTAGGGCTCTTCGGAGCCCTCTTTATATTTACCTAATTAGGTATAACTTATTAAGGTAAGTAAACTATTTAAATGTTTCGGCTATAAAGTTATTACTATATAGGTAATACCCTAAAAGGTAAGATTTATATATACATTATCCTAATTCTAATTATGGCAGAAATAACAATTAAGATTAAGGGTTACAAATGTGAGAGATGTGGACATGAATGGGCACCAAGAAATAAAAAGGAAAAGCCAATTATTTGCCCTAAGTGTAAAAGCCCATACTGGAATAAACCCAAGAAGAAGTAATAATTGACCTCCAACTTAAGAATTCTTTTTACATTAATAGATTTTTTAGCGGAGAAATCAAGCGGAGCAGATTTCGGAGCCAGTCAAATTTCTGAGACATCTTAATATATTCTAATAACATTCTAATTAGATTATAATAGAAATCTTTAAATACTCTTAAAACATTCCTCTATGTATGGGAACTAAGATAGAGAAGAAAGAAGTTGTAAAAGTTCAGGTAACATTCACTAAAAAACAAATGGAAATTATGAGAGAATATCAAGATATCTTTGGTGAGAGTGATGCGGAGATTGTTCGTGCTATTGTGATGAATTGGCTTGCAGTAAAAAAAGAGGGAAGTAAAAATGAGGGCAAGTAAATTATTTTTAATTGGAATATTTATTTTATTGATGATGAGTTTGGTATCCGCATCTCGTCTTCCAACTATAGGAGGAGATGAAAATGATTGGGGAACGGTCCTTAATGATTTTTTATCAAAAATTGCAGGTAGTGATGGAGTTAAATTAAATGAAACAATGGTGAACGGGACAAATATTTATTCTTCCTCCATAAATACTTCCCATATTTTAGATGGAACTCTTAGTGCCGAAGATTTAGCTGATGATTCTATTAATTCAAGCAAGATAGATCTAACAGAAGTTACAATCAGCAAGTTCACAAATGATGCTAATTATCTTGACAAAGATGAAGGGGGAACAATTGATGGAAATGTAATAATCAATGGTAATTTATCTTTAATCGGAAGCTATCTTAATGCGACTGTAACTAATCAATATTTAAATGGCTCTTTTCTTCCAGAGATTAATAATTTATTTAATTTAGGAAGTTCATTGTTAAAATGGGCGAATTTGTATGTTACTAATATTTATGCTTCAAAAGTTTATTCAGATGACTGGAGCAATGTTACAATTGAAGAATCGCAGATAAGTGATTTGCAGAGTTATTTAACAAGTGAATCTGATCCTATTTATTCTGCATGGGATAAAGATTATAATGACTTGACAAACAAACCAGAAATTCCAACAATATGGGATGAGATATTTAACAACACAGGGGATTCTCGTTGGGGGGGAGGAATAGACACACAAAAAACAGCAGATGGAAATTATTTATATAATGATACCACCACCATTTACTTTAATGAAACTAAGTTAAATAATACAATTGATAATATAGCAGATAATTATAATGAAACAGATTTAATTAATTCAGTTAATTCTTCTTTGAGCACAAGGATTGATGGAATTTCTGGAGGAAACTCCTCTTTTAATCAATCTTTGACAGACACTTTATATGCTCCGGTGAATTATGGAGATGATTGGAACAAAACTTATGCTGACACTTTGT
>CAZOAN010000059.1:0-1985 GCA_964577855.1 Candidatus Woesearchaeota archaeon
ACCATTTGTTATAAAATAAACTCCTGCTTTTGTTTCAGCACAAGCAGTTAGAGCCCCTCCGCCTTTTGCAGTTGAATCCATTCTTGTTATTATAACACCTGAAATTTTCAGAGAATCCTGAAATTCACTTGCCTGTTTTTTTGCTGATTGTCCAATATCAGAGGGCATAATAAGAATAGTTTCAGTTGGCTTAATTTCTGAATTTAATTCTTTTATTTCTTTAATTAATTCCTTGTCAAGAGTGTGCCTTCCCGCAGTATCAATTAAAACCAAATCATATTTTTCAAGTTCTTTTTTGAATTTTTTATAAGTTTTTAGAGCATTTGCTTCATCAAAATCAATAAAAGTGTTAAGGTTGTTCTTTTGCCCTAACTGTTGTAATTGTTCTTTTGCTGCTGGACGATGAACATCCAATCCAACAAGAGCAACTTTCTTTCCTCTTTTTGAATACCAGTTTCCTAATTTTGCAATAGTTGTTGTTTTTCCTGCCCCATATAACCCCAAAAGCATTATCCTATTTTGCTCTTTTTTTAATTGAAGTGGTTTATACAATCCAAGAATTTTGATAAGCTCATCGTGAAGAAGCTTTATTATATGCTCTTTTTTTTCAATTTCATTTATTCTTTCATCAAAAGCAGACTTCTTTATTTTGTCTGATATTTCTTTTACAAGAATTATATTCACATCTGCTTCAATGAGTGCTCTTTGGAGTTCTCTTACAACACTTTCCACAACATTTTTATCAAGAAAGAGGGCATTTGCTATCTTATCTCTTGCTTTTCTTAATGATTCTCCTAGTTTTTCTAACATAATAGAACGAGTTTAATTAGGGTTAATAAATTTGTGGTTTGAGTGGAATTTAGGGTTAATATACTCAATCACCTTTCAAGGAATTTAATTAAATCTTCAGTATAAAATTTGTCCATAACAGTCCATGTATCATCTATTCCTGAAAAGAGAGTTGTTATTCCGTTATTGAGGGTGATTCCTGTGGTGTAAACTACATTAGGTATGTACCCCTTTTTTGGAAGAATATCCAGGTAGTCTTCTCTTTTTAATAGTATATCTGAGTTTTTACAATCTTTCCATAGATTCTTTTTATTAAGACTTATTAATCTTGTATCATATCTTTTCTTCTCTTCTATTTCAGTTATTTCATGGTAAGGGCCTATCCATCTTTTGTTTAATTCTACTAATGAACTTCCGGTTCCTGTTACTTTACCATTTTTAGGTATTGTCAATCTATATTCCTGTCCCCAATGAACCAAATCAGGAGAATAAGCAACCCATATTCCGGGTATACTTATATCTGAAAAAGCACTTGGTCTTATGAGTGCAGCATATACTTTTTCTCCTTTTTTGATAATCTCAGTTCCATGAGGACTTGAAACTTTTTCAGGCAAGATTGCAACATCTTTTATACTGATTATTATAGGTATTGGAGCAATTTCTTTTATTACACTCTTAAATCTTCTAAAATCCTTTGTTATTAAAAATACCGTCGACACTCCAGACTCCCTATGCGGGCAAACATAGGTTATAGCATATCTTCCGTCTGCCATGCTTGTTATTCTTACATCCTCTATACCAAATCTTTCATATTCCCATACTGGATATAAACATGGTTCTTGTCTTCTTTCTATTATCTCTCCGTTTTCATTTAATCTCAACAATCTTGGAAGAGATATATGTTTTAATCTGGAAGTCTTATCTTTCAATTGTATAGCCTTTTCATATTCTTCTTTTATGCTCTGTTTAGAATATTTATCAAAATCCATTTCTGCTTTTGAAGAATTGGGTTCATTAGGAGTATCAAAAAAAGGTAGCCAAAATTGATGTTTATAGCTGGGAGATTCAGCAACTCTTATCATTAAAATTGTTTCTAATCCTTTTCTTGTTTTTATCTGAGCTACGCCAGGATTAAATGCTCCTATGACTTCACACTCTTTTGATAAAGGAACATAATCTTCAGGGCTTGCTATTAT
>CAZOAN010000060.1:0-1963 GCA_964577855.1 Candidatus Woesearchaeota archaeon
ATAAATTCTTTTTCTTTTTCTCTGCTAATTATACATCCTGCAGCATGTTCATGTCCGCCGATGTCTCCCCCAGTAAAACCAACTATTCTGTCTAAAAGTTCTCTTATGTTTCTTCCATTTCTTCCAACTGTTCTTGCAGAAACTTTTATCTTATCTTCATAATAAGCCATAGTTGTGATTATAGTGCCTTCTTCATAAAGAGAAGAATTTGAGATTATACTTGCAATTGTTCCTATCATTGTATCTTTGATATTATCTTGTGCATTTATTATAACAAACCCCTTTCCTTCTATTTTTTCAGTTTCGGAAACAAAATTTAATCCTGAAATGAGTTTTTGTTTGTATTTTATGTGGGCTAGTTCAACATTCTTTTTTGAAGAAGGAATTTCAAGGCAATATTGCACTGCCAATTCAGGTTTTCCTGAACGGGAGCAGGCATTTATTAGTGCACTTAAGTCTCTTGCGTCTTCTAGTTTATTAAACATTTTTATAAGAAAAATATCTCCAATAAGTTCTTTATTTTTTATTTTTGGATTCCTAAGAAGTATGGAGGTTGTTAAGTTTTTCATCTCCTTTTCATTAAGTTCAATTAAACTTTTGTATTTTCCTTTTTCAGGGCTTAATCCACTTTCCCTTAATAACTCTAATACTCCTTTTATGTTGCCTGTAACTTCTGGGATATAAGGCTTTGAAGAATATTCAAGAACTCTATTTATTGGGCGTGTTGATGGATAAATAAGGAGTCCTCTTTTTCTTTGAACTTCACTTTCTTCTAAGATTCCATTGTTTAAAGAATCAATTTCTTTTTCAAGGCAATCCCCTATCATTCCAAGTATAGCAAGTTTTGAAAGTTCTTTTATTTCAGGATTTATTTCTTTGCAGAAAAGGTAAGTTAATCCAGAACTGCTTATTTTTTGTTTATTTGTCAATTGGGGATTTATTATTTGTATATTTTCAGGTATTTTCTGAGTTATTTCATGATGGTCAATTATAAAAACATTGTTTAAATTTGCATTTTTTATATAATTAAGACTTCCCGAAGCCAAATCAAGAAAAAGTATTAATTTTTCCTTTGGAAGTTCATTTATAAATTCTTCATTCAAACTTTTTACTATTTTTAAAGAAAACTTTTTATCTAATTTTTTAAGGGTGTGAATCATTATGCTTGCAGAGGTTATCCCATCTGTATCAAAATGACTTATTATGTGGACCTCTTGCCCATTAAGTTTCTTCATAAAATCCTCTACAAATAACTTAATTTCTTTTTCTAAAATTTCATCCCCTTTTTTCATTTTAATTTTAAGAATTTATTATTAAATTTTGAGATATTTCTTAATCTTTCTAATTTGAGAAAATACCCTACTTCTTTCTCTCATGGCTCTTTTATCCTGTTTATTTTTTTCTAAATGCTTTTCAATTTTTTTCAGTTTTTCTTCAGTATTTTTTAAATCAGGGCTTGTATATTTGTCTTTAAGTATTTTTGATATCTTTTTTTCATATTCTTTTGAATGTATCCCTTGCTTTTTTAATTCTTCTCCTATCTTTTCAGAAGTTAATCCTTTGTTTGCGAATTCAACAACTTTCTTTTCATACTCTTCCAAAGTCAATTTTTCTGGAGTTTTTTCTTGTTTTTTTTCTAATTTTTTTGGCATCTTATTATTTCGTAAAAGGGTTTTTTAAAGCTTGCTGTAATGAATTTAAAGTTTTTCTTATGTTTTGAATGGACAAAACATTTTCAAGAAAATGTTTAAAGAATTGTTTTCTGTTTGGCAATAAATCAATAAGTTATTTAAACCAATATATATTTTAGAATATATGGGTGTATCTATAGGGATTTTTTCCTTAAAAGGAGGGGTAGGAAAGACAACAGCAGTTATATCTCTTGGTTCTGCTATTGCGAGTTTCGGAAAAAAAGTTTTATTGGTTGATGGAAATATTTCCTCGCCAAATCTTGGACTTCATT
>CAZOAN010000061.1:0-1953 GCA_964577855.1 Candidatus Woesearchaeota archaeon
ATATTCCAATAAACAAAAATTATTAAAATGAAAAAAGATAATTTAGTAAAAAGATTTGGGAAAAAATTTCTTCCTTATGTTTTAGCAGGCTCTTTGTCATTGAGTTCTCTTCTTAATTATCGGTGCTCTGTTACTGAACCTACTGATCCACAAAAACCAGTTGCTGTTCTTAGCGCACAACCTAAAGAAGGATATGTGCCTCTGTCTGTTAATTTTGACGGAAGCCAGAGCTATGCCAAACAAGGTTATATTGAAAAATATCTCTGGGATTTTGGAGACGGAAAAACAGATTCAACTTCACAAGCATTTATAAATTATCTTTATGAAAATGGCGGAGAATATAATGCAGGTCTTGTTGTTGTTGACAATTCAGGGAAAAGAAGCAACAAGGCATTGGAAAAAATTCTTGTAAATGACGATATTGTTTCTTTAGGGGAGATTGCTTTTGCATCTTGGATAAATTATGGTGGTGTTGATAATGAAGATGTTTACTCTGGAGAAATTGTTATGAGAAATAATAATCCTGAATTTAGAAATATAAAAAGATTAACAACAAATCCAAGTCAGGATTTAGAACCTACTTGGTCTCCTGACGGCTCTCAAATTACGTTTACAACAAACCGTGAAGATGTTAATGGTGATGGAATTAAAGACATATCTATTTTTACAATGAATGCAGACGGAAGCAATCAAAAAAGAATAACTCCTGATTTACAACAAGCAATGTCTCCTGGTTGGGGTTCTAACGGAAAGATAGTGTTTAGTTATATTATTGATTCTGGTTTTTCTGGAATTGGGGTAGTTGATTCTGATGGAACTTCTTTTACTCCAGTTTATTCAGAGCCTTTTACAGGCCGTATTTCTGGATCTCCTGCTTGGTCACCAGACTGTTCTAAAATTGCTTTTCAGAAATATGTTGATGGAAATTTAGAAATATTTTCAATGAATTCAGATGGAAGCAATCTAGAAAATTTAACAAATTATCCGGCAAAAGATGGCCAGCCAGTATTTTTGCCGGATGGAAAAATTTTGTTTAGTTCAGACAGAGCAAATCCAAATCAAATTCCCGAGGAGCTTGATTTATGGTTAATGGAGCGAGATGGAAGCAACCCAATAAGATTAACAACAGCACCAAGAAAAGAAGTTGATGCGAAAATTTCTCCAGATGAAAAATATATTGTATTTGCAAGATTCTTCGGACCTTTTGGAAATCCTTCTCAGATTTTTTTAACAGAATGGTATAATATTGGTGATGAATCTAAATGGGTTCAGCTTACTACAGAAGGAGCAAACCGTTATCCTGCATGGAAACCAAAAATAGACGATTAATATTTAGAGATTTTAATTCTATAATACAAAATTTAATCTGTTCTAACTAATAAAATCCTTATAAATAACATTTTTAAATATAAGATTCTTAAATTAACTAATGATAAAAAGAAAAAAGAGGAAATTTAATTTTATAAAAATAAATGAAGAAGATATTGTTCTTTCAAAAAAAGGTTTGTCAAGCATTGTAGCTACTTTGATAATAATTCTTCTTGTTATTGTTGTTGCAAGTATTATCTGGGTTGTTGTCAAGAATGTTGTTCAAGAAGGCTCTGAAGGTGTTGAGCTTGGAAAATTTACACTTGATTTGCAAATTGAAAGAGCCCAGATTGAAGATGGTGATGTGACTGTTGTTGTTGTAAGAAGAAATCCTGGAAAAGGTGATTTTATAGGAATGAATTTTATTTTTTCTGACGGAGAAAACTCTGAAATAATAAGAGAAGATAGTGTTTTGCAAGAACTTGAAGAAAGAAGTTTTACTTTTACACTAACTCAGATAAGCACAAGCAACTTAAAAACAATTTCAATTGCACCTATTTTTAAATTAAGCTCTGGAAAAGAATCTGTAGGAGATGTTACTGGAAGTTTTGATGCTAGTGGATTAATTCCAATAGGAGCAAACGG
>CAZOAN010000062.1:0-1939 GCA_964577855.1 Candidatus Woesearchaeota archaeon
CTGAACCTGAACCAGAAATTGCTATTTGGGTTGTAACCTGTCCTTTAAGGTCTTTACTTATCAAAAGAGTTTCTACAAGAGAATCGTCAAGATATAAATCCAAAGGTTTTGAAAGATATTCTGAATTTGTAATATTTACATCTACACTTCCAGTTATATTCGCATGTCTTCTCGCAGCTTCTTCACTTAAATAAATTGTGAATATAAATTTGCAAAAATAACTTCCTGAAGAATCTTGCTGACAAGTTTCTATTCTTGCGCATGTTGCATCATTTCTGCATACAGAAGCCACATCTCTATCTCCTCCAATAAAAACAGTATCATTTCCAATTTTTGCTTCAAACTTACCTTGATTTTCAATCATAGATTTTAAATCTTTAGGGGTTGTTCCTGCAATTTCTATACTCATAAAGCGTTTTCCTGATAAATCTGATATTGGTTTAACATTTATGTCTGAAAGTCCATAAACATTCAACCTATTTTTTGTTATTGAAACTAAATCATTCATTTCACCTGAAGAAAGTTCCTTATCTTGTGCCCTAACTAAAGCTCTTGCTCCTCCTGCTAAATCCAGTCCTGTTTTTATGCTAGTTTTAGGTATTGAAGATACAGTTATATCGGGAGTGTTATCTGAAAATAAAATTATCTCTGATTCTTTTGTTTTGATAATTGTCTTCACTTCTTTTTCAGAAGGAAATTTCTCCTGAATATAATTTGAAAAATCAGTTATATTCTCTATAATTTTGCCATCAATAGAAGTAATTATTTGCCCCTGCCTTAAACCTTGCTCAAATGAGGAAGAATTTTGTTCAACACTTGTTATTAAAACCCCTTTTTGAAAGAGAGCAAAACCATAGGAAGATGTGTAAAAAATTGAAAGAAGGGAAGCGAGTAGGATTATTATCAAAAGCCATATTCTAAAACTTAATTTTTTCATCTGCGAATTCCTCCGAATCTTTCACTTCTTGTGAAAGTTCGCGAAATGAAACTTCTTGTTTCATTTCTATTTCCCCCTACCGAAGCTGAAAAAATTTCCTGTTTTTTCATTCTGATTTCTCCTTTGAATTAACATACCATTTAAGAATTGAAGCATTTGTTATCCAAGTATTGAATATATCAAATATTAAACCTATTATAAGGATAATAAATATCTGTGAGAGAGTAACTGAAAATGATTTGACTACAAGAAAGGCAACAACAACGGCAACCAAAGAAGTCAAAGTCATTGTTATTCCAGTTTTAAATGCCCCAATTAATTTTTCATTAAGGGAACCATCCTGTCTTTTGAAAATTCTATTCGTAAGAAGAATGTCTGTATCTACAGAATAACCTATAAGCATAAGCAAGGCAATTATTCCTGCACTTGACATTTTAATGCCTAATAAATTTACTGCTACAAGAGTCATTAATATATCTGCAAATGCAGATATAATTACAGCACCAGAGGTAATAACGTTTTTAAAAATTATAAAGACAACTATTGCCATAAAAATAAAAGATATGAGAATAGCAATTAAAAGTTGATTATAAAATGATTTGCCAAGAGAGGGATCTGTAGATTCAAAACTACTATTTTCTCCTTCTATTAACTTATAACCCAAATAATCTTCCAAAAATATCTTTATATCTTCTGCTTTTGCGGTTGTCTCAACAATTGTAGCAAGTTGTTCTCCTGTTATTAAATCAGAAACTTCTCTTACATTAACTTCTCCAAATTTATTTACTAAGACATTTTTCAAAGAAGAGATGTCTGTCTTACCGTTTATTGTTACAGAAGTTCCTCCTTTTAATGAAATATCTTTCAAGAAAAAATCATTATGTTGAGAATAAAATATTCCCATATATATAAATGAGAAAATAATCAAAACCAAAGGAATTAATAAAAGCAATTTATAATTTCTATCGTGCCAATTTTTTTTAGGTGCTTCTTGATTTTGTT
>CAZOAN010000063.1:0-1923 GCA_964577855.1 Candidatus Woesearchaeota archaeon
CTTATCATAATTCTCTTCCCTGTTTCAAAGCTTGATTCAAGGGGATTAGTTAAAGTTCCAATATCCATTGCAGTTTGTGCATCTTGTGAACTCCTTTCAATATTCATAAATTTTGAAACACCGTATATAGCCAAAAAAAGAATAAACATCCCGGCAATAATTGCAAAAATCCAGGCAAATGAAAATTCCAAAGCACCCCTCTTATTTTTTACCATTTTATTCTTTTAATATATTTTTAATTTTATTTATAAAATCTGCTGTTTTTTCCTGAATGTTTTTAGCTAAACTTAAGTTAAAACTTTCATCTACCCTATAATTCGCTTTTTCTCTCAATTCTTTTGAGTTAGAAATAAATTCTATTTCTTCTTTTTTAATATTCAAACTTTGAATAATAAATTCTATATCTTCTTTTTGTAAAACATTTTTCTTATGATAATACATATAAGTCAATGCAGAAATTGAAGCAAGATGATTTTTAGATTCGAAACCAGCCTTAAAAATTAAAGCCAGAATAGAATGATAAATAGCGTAATAATATATAACGATGCACCAATCATAAAAAGATTTATTTTTGAGCTTTTTTTTAATAGAATATTTGTGCTCCAATAAAATGAAATTTCCAAATTCAAGATTATTCAGAGATTTATTTAAATGCTTCCCAAACAAAGAAGGATTTGTTTTTTTTATAATTCCCTTTTTAATGAAAAAATTAAAAACGCTCCTGCAATATTTCTCATTCTCAATTAGCTTATTAATTTCAATTTTCATGATAAAAACCTCCAAAGAAGAGTATAATAATTTTCAACTCCAGAGATAACAATGACATCTTGCCTTATCTCTCTTGAAAAATCATGTTCTTTGTTTAAAAAGTTTTTTTCAAAAGATTTATATTCAATATAAATTGGACTTATTTTAGTATTAGTCCTCATACCTATTCTTTTAGCAGTATTTTCAATAATTTTGCTATTTTCTACTTTTTGAAAAACAAGCAAAATATCAATATCAGATTCTTTTGTGTAATTTTCCTTTGAATAACTTCCAAAGATTAATGCAATTAAAGGTCTATTTTCCAATTCATCTAAAAATTCTGTTATTGCATTCTGTATTTTAATTGGCAGTGCAATAAATTTTTCAATATTTACTTGCTTAAGATAAGCAAGAGTCTTTTGACCTGCCTTTAATTGAAATTTAACTAAATTAGCTTCCTTTTCCCTTCTTACAACCTTCTCTTTTTCGAGAATTTCTAAAAATCTTTTTATGTTTGGGAGCCCAGATTTCACAATTCTCGAGATCTCTCTTAGATGAACTCCATTATGTCTTTTTTCCAATTCTGCAATTATTTTTAATTTTGTATTCATGCCTTTTAATATTTTGTTATCATTTGATAACATTAAGTTATCAGTATATTTAAATTATTTGTTTTTAGATATTATCATTTTATTTTGCAATTGTCACTAAATTTTCATTGTAAGCTTTTTTTATAGTCATGTAAATCTTTCCTTTGGAGGTTGCAATGCAAAGTTTGTTTGAATTTTTTAATGTCTTTCCAATATCTACATTTTTAAGAAGATACCCCTTATAATCAGAATCTAGAGGAACAAAATACATATTCTCAAATTCTCCGTCAACAAAACATACCTGTGATATTTTTTTCGGAACAAAATATTCTACAACTTGACCAGAACCCTGTGTGCTTTTCCACATATTATTTATATCTGCTTGAAATTCATTCTTGAATTTTTCAACCTGTGCAAACTTATTTACTCCAAGAAATTTGCTAATTCCATAAACTGCAAATGCTATAAAAAGTATTATTAATATTATGGAAAAAATCATGCCAAAAGATATTTGTGTCTGTCCCTTAACACCTCTCTTTTTATTCATAATTAAAACACACAATTATATTTTATAAAGATTTCATTG
>CAZOAN010000064.1:0-1802 GCA_964577855.1 Candidatus Woesearchaeota archaeon
ATGCAACACCCCAATCTTCGCATTTTTAACTTTGTTCTAACTATTAAGTGAATACAAAGCAAAAGATTTATAAATATAATATCCTTACAAAAATTATGAAAACTTCAAATATCATTAAGGGACTTGCAGGAATTGTTTTGGCTGGAAGCCTCTCTTTAAATTCTATGGCACAAAAAAGAGAATATATTCAAGGAAATGTTAATAATGTAAAATATGAATTAACAACTGAAAAGGATTTCCAAAAATACAAGCTTGAAGAGCAATGTTTATTTAATAATTGTTATACTTTTTGGGATTATGCCCCAAGAAAAGGAGAGCTAAATTTCTGGGTTTCAAATAAAGATGAAGAATCTATAGCTTTTCAGGAAGGAAAGCAAGTAAAAATTGGTGCTCCTCAATATATCCCAACAAAAGTAGGAGATAAAATAAATGTAACAAATTTGGCTATTGAAAGAACTTCTTATGAAAAATTGAAAAGAAGAGCAAAAGAGAGCCAATATTTTGGATTTTCAGTTGATATAACTGACAAGGATTTAAAGTTCAAACTCCCTGAAATAAATATTAAAGGAACACCTTATATTGTTTTGAAAGAAATACTTGATAATTCACATAAGCAAACAGATGTTTCATTTTATTTAATTCCAAAGACAAAAGGAACAACTATATTTTTCCCAAACAAGTCTTTCATAGAGGAAAATGGATATGAAGTTCAAGCTCAAATAGAAGGGGAAGTTTATCAGCCAATTTTAAAAGATGAAAACAAAAAATCAGACTCTTATGAGTCAGGAGATTTTCCTTCTGGGGTAATTGAAAATCAAAAAGAAACAAATTACATGAAATATACAAGAGAAAGGGATGAAGAATACTTTTCAAGTCAAAAAAAGAATCTGGAAGGAAAGACAATTCAAGCACCTAAAAACACCCAAGTTAAAGAAAATGAAAAAAAATGCACATATACAATAAAAGTAGGAGATACATTCTACAATATTGCAGATAAATTTTATGCAACAGGGAAGAGAGCAGAAGAAATAGAAAAACTAAATCCAAATATTAATCCTACAAAATTAAAAGTCGGACAAAAGATAATTATTCCCTGCAAATAAAGGATTATTTTTCTACACAACTTCCAGAACCTATAGTATAATCTGTATAAACACAATTTTTTCCAATTTTTAATGCAATGGCATTACATTCTTTTTCATCACATAAATTAAAAAGTTTATCACCACAATTATCGCAACTTGTTGCAGTTGTTATTACTTCTTTTTCTGTGTCTGAAAATTCATCTAAATTTAATGTAGAAGTTTGTGCGGGTAAGGAAGTTGAACTGCTTCCCGGAATTACAGGTTCCCAATACATATAAACAGCATGCTGATTATCATTTAAAGAAGATTCATAATATCTAAAGATCTTATTTCCATTTTTATCTGCACCATTCCAATCAAATAATTTTGCTATTCTGTTTGTTTTATCAACCCATTCTATAAATATTGCATTATGTCCATCATCTTCATCATAAACTATTGATAATAAATCTCCTGGCCGAAGATTATTTAGTTTTTGGTCCTCGCTGGGAACAGTAGAAATTTGCTTGTTTAAACTACACTGCGTTTTTGGAGAATCAGCAATTTGATAAATAATATTTCCATTCTTTTTGTCAATCCCAATATTAATTGGAATTCCTTGAACAGTATATTGCTTGCCTTTTGCATCAGAATAAACACATTTATTCAAAACTCCTGCTGAATCATAAACATAATATGCAGCTTCCCAACAATTTGAGTAAAGTGCTTTTGAAGAAC
>CAZOAN010000065.1:0-1796 GCA_964577855.1 Candidatus Woesearchaeota archaeon
TCTCTTGATTGAAGAGTTCTTCTTCCATTTGCCTTTGCTCTTTTTATTCCTTCAATTAGTATATCTTCAACTTTTCTTTCAAGAGTTGTCTCAACCTCTTCTGCAACAGATGAAATTGAATTCTCTTTGTCAAGTTCTTTCACCCTTGGGCGTATGTTTGATTTTATTATTAATCCCATTTTATTTTATTTGTTCTAATAACTTAATAATTTTTTCTTTTCCAACCAATGCAATAAATTCGGCTAATCTTGGCCCTTTTTCTTTTCCAATAATTGCTTGATAAGAAGCCCTAAAAAAATCAGTATTTTTTATATCATTTTTTTGGCAAATATCATAAAATTCATTAAAAAGTTCTTCAGTGTTAAAATCCTTTGTTTTTAACCTTTCTCTCAAATCTATTAATGCCTCTTTTTCTTTTCCTTCAAAAGGAAATTTCAATTTTTCCTGTATTTCAAATTTCATATCTTCTCCAGAATGTTTTTTTAACCAATTTTTAACTTTTTCTGCTCTCTCCTTTGAATCTTTATTTATCTCTTTATTTTTGTCTAACTGAACAAGTGTTGTTAAATGTCTAAAACTTATTTTTTTTGGTTTCTTTTTTGGAATATTTATTTTTGAGAGTTCGTAAATTCTTTTTTGCTGATTATCTAGTTTTTTTTCAAAATAATCTTCTTCAAGTTTGTCAAAATCCTCATATATTTTTATTACATCATTATCAAAACTGATTTGAAATCCCGTTCTTGGTTTTGTACCAACAAAAAGATATCTTAAAATTTCAGGTTCATAAACTTCTTCAACTTCATCAAGTGTTAAGGCATTTCCCGATGAACTTGAAAACATCCCTCCCCCTTTGATGTTAACCCAATCATAAAACTGATACATTGGAGCCTCATAATCAAAAATTTTCTTTATTATTTCTTTTCCTGTACTAAACGAACCCCCCTCAACACTATGGTCTATCCCCCCTGGTTCGAAGTCAACTCTTTCATATTTCCATCTTGCAGGCCAGTCAACTCTCCATTGAAGTTTTACATTTCCATTTTTTCTAATATCTATTTCTTCTTTATTTTCACACTTACATTCATATTTTATTTTGTATCCTTTTATGTCTAAGATTTTTGTAAAATCTCTTTTACATTTACTGCAATAAATAATTACTGGAATCCAATCATTGGATAAAGGTTCTTTTCTGTATTTATTTAGGATTTCCCTAATTATTTCTTTTTTTTCTAAAGCAGTTTTTATTAATCTCGAATATTTGCATTTTTTATTCATTAAACTTTGTCGTATGAAATTGGGTTTTATCCATACTTTTTTAAGAGATTTTTCAAACTCTTCTTCAAAGTGTTCAGCATAGCTTTTGTCTTTCTCTCCAAAAGGAGAAGGGATGTCACTTATGGGCCTTCCAAGATATTTTTCATAATTTTCAGGAATATTTTTTGGGATTTTTCTAAATCTATCATAATCATCCCAAGAATAAATAAATTTCACTTTCTTCCCTTTCTCTTTCAATGCTCTAACAACCAAATCGGTAGTTATTACCTCCCTGAAATTTCCAATATGAACTGTTCCAGAGGGAGTTATTCCGGAAGCACAGACATATTCTTTTTTATTCCCTTTTTCTTTTATTATTTTCTCTGCAATTTGGTCAGCCCAAAAGAATTTTTCAACCATTTTAATTTAAATAAAATAACTTTTATATATCTATCTTCTGTAAAATCTTTTTTTAGGCCCGACTTCTTTATCCAACTCTTCATTAAGCAATTCATCAACAATTATCTGGAAGTTGTCCTCTC
>CAZOAN010000066.1:0-1763 GCA_964577855.1 Candidatus Woesearchaeota archaeon
TCTTTCCTTAAAAGTTCTGAACGTGTCCAATAGGGGGAGCTTGCTAATTCCAAGCCCTTTGGCATTTTGCTGAAGGGCTTTTTATTTTTTTTAAATTATTTTTCAAAAAAGAAGGATTTTTAAAACTTATATCGTAATTAACTAAATAGATGTTTTTATAAATAACTCTATTTAACCCATCTTTTCTATTTAATGGTTAAAAGGAACATGTTTTATTTCAAATCGTGTATCATTATTAGAATATTATCATATGTATAAATATTAAGCTATCATGGAGGTAATATGCAAAATATTTTATCCATTATTGCGAATATACTCATATTTGTAGGAGCATGTCTTCTTGGTGTTTCTCTTTTTCCTATACGGAAACTCGTTTTGCAACTACCTGCGGGAGGGAGCCTTCGACGAAAATGGGACATCTTAAGCGCTCTTATCCTTTTCTTTATCTGTGGTTACATAGGTTATATTGTCGTGAATTGGGATGGATCTAGTGAAGATATTAATCTAATAGTACCGGCAGTGTTCTTTTTTGGAGCCGTTTTCGTACTATTAGTCGGTACGCTTGCTCTGCAAACAGCTATGGATATTAAGCAGATTTCTGCTCTTAAGTATGAAACCATCACTGACCCCTTAATGGGTATACACAACCGTCGGTATTTGGATTTGAGGCTGGTCGAAGAGATTGAGAGAGCTCAAAGATATAATTTTCAACTTTCTATGTTGTTACTCGATATTGATCACTTCAAGAACGTCAACGACACATATGGACATTATATTGGAGATCTTGTCTTGAAGAACTTGGGTAATTTGCTTCTTAAAAATGTTAGAAAAACAGATATTGTTGCACGTTACGGAGGGGAAGAAATTACCGTTATTGCAACACATACCTCAGTACCCATAGCAGCAAATTTAGCTGAGCGATTACGTCAAGCAGTGGAAACATCAATCATAGTGCCAGCTGATGAGCAGGAAGATAGACAGGCAGTTACCATATCGGTTAGTGTCGGTGTTGCAGGATTAGATCAGCAAATCATTGATAGTCAATCTCTTATTAAAAGAGCTGATGAAGCCCTCTATGAAGCAAAGCAAAAGGGGCGTAACCGGGTCGTCGTTTTTAATGGTAAAGGGGACTCTTTTTAAACAGTGCTTTATTGATTAAACACAAAAGAATTTTAACCTTCTTCTTGCAGCCGACAGCTAATTACTACGAATAAAAAGTCTGTTATCATTGGCATTCCTTAATAAGGATATTAGGCAATTTTAAGCTCCCTTGTATTAAGCTTAAAGGTTTTTAAATTAAGGATTTAAAAGAAATATTCTTAATTTTCCATGCTTTATTTTTTATATATGAATTCTGAACTTATCCCATAAAAGCACGCTTTCAGACACCAACCCGGGGAGCTTGTCAATTTCCAGCCCTTTGGCATTTTGCTGAAGGACTTTTTTATAATTAAAGTTTCCTTGATATTTGATTTATTTCTTGCTTATCTCTATAATGAAAGAAAACTTATGTGGTTTGCGTATTAAAAGATAGGAGGAAAATGAAATGACTAAAATCAAAAAACTTTTTTTAATCACTCTTTCGATGTTACTTGTAGGAAGTATGGGGGCTTTAGCTCAAACTTCTGATACAAGTTTCAGCGGAGGTATCAACGAAGTAATTGCAACTATTGATAAAAATAATTTAGATGAAACCGAAAAGGAAGGACTTCTCTTGATGAGGGAAGAAGAAAAATTAGCCCGGGATGTCTATTTAAACCTTT
>CAZOAN010000067.1:0-1709 GCA_964577855.1 Candidatus Woesearchaeota archaeon
TAACTATTTCTTCTTTTTACTCTTTTTACTTTCTTCTTTTTCAGGGGGATTTTCTTTAACTTCTTTTTCTTTAGGCGAAGTGACTGCGCTCGGCGAGCCTTCTTTTTCTTTAGGAAGCAATTCTTCAAGTTTTTTTTGCATCTGAGAATTTTGAATTTGTATGACTCTTGCAACTTCATCATATCCGTGAAGCCTTCTTGTAAGTTCACTTAAAATATCTGTCCATCCATTATTTGTTAGTGCAATTAATTCAGGTTCAACAACTTCCACATGTGCAGGCATATACTTGAACATTACAATTACCAAATATAAAATATCTTCCACTTCAATGTCAATTTCTGCAAAAGTTGTATAAAACTCTTTGCTGTCCTTCATTAAAATAGGTTCATTTATCTTTTTCCCGATTACATTAACACCTTTTTCTTCATCTATATTTTTTGCTAATTCTTCCAATGTTTCAACCAGATGTTCAGGGGGTTTTCCTATTATTTCAAGTATTATTGTTGCCTTTATTCCCTTGGTTTCCATGGATTTCTTATCTGAACTCATTTTTTTCCTTTTTTCCTTTTTTAAATATAAACAAAAAGACAAGCAAAATACAAAATACTACAAGTCCGTAAATTGCAAGTTTGTTTTTACTTAATTGTTCCTTATCAATTTCGCTTTTTATACCTTTTGGGGTTAAGATTATGGTTTTAACTTCTTCTTCAGTCCCCTCTTGAATTTCTTTTGAGCTAATCTTAACTATACTGGATTCTTCTTCATTTGTCAATTCTTCATCGTCTGCTATTTCATCCTCTGAAATATTTTCTTCTGTTTCCTCAGGTTCTTCTTCTTGAATGTTTTCTTCTGATTCTTCTTCCTGATTATCAACACATGCAAGACCTTGCTCTTTTATTTTATTAAGAGTTATCTCTCCTATTCCACTTACATTTATTAAATCATCAACAGAACTGAAAGGTCTGGTATCTACAATTGCTTGTGCTTTTGTAAGTCCTATTCCATATAATTTATCAAGTTCTTCTAACGAAGCAGAATTAATGTCAATCTGTCCTTCCCCACATAAAGCAGAAACATTTGAAATAAGAATAATCAAAAGAAATAACAAAACCTTCTTCATCCATTTAAACAGATATTTATTATTTTAAGGTTTATTGTGCTGGAAAATCCTTTTTGTATTTCTCTAAAAAGTTAATATATTCTATTTCTCCTCGCTTATTTCCTTTTTTTGCTATAAGAATTTTAGAGAAAATCTTATTATCTAAAAGCCATTTGCATTTTTCTTTTTCTTCTTTGTCAAGCCAACCATTTGCCTTGACTTCCACACCAATTATTTCATAATCTTTTTTTCCTGAATTTCTAAAGCAGATAAAATCAGGGAACCCATTTCCAATAGAGAGTGCTCTCAGATAAGGATTGTATTTTCTTTTTGCAGGAATAATTTCATTTTTTTCCAAATCAATATTATTCATCCATTTACAGATTATCCATCTTTGCGACTTCAACTCGGCGCGAACTTTTGCTTCAAACCTAACACCTGCAGCACGATTTAACTTTCCTTGCCTTGAATAGTTTGTTTTAGGTTTCTCTTTCATTTCTTTTTTTATTCTTTCCATAGAAAAATTAGTTATAAGAACTATTTAAATTTTATAAGTCTCTTGATTGAAGAGTTCTTCTTCCATTTGCCTTTGCTCTTTTTATTCCTTCAA
>CAZOAN010000068.1:0-1680 GCA_964577855.1 Candidatus Woesearchaeota archaeon
TTGAGAAGAGTGTTGTAAACTATCATTATATTTTCAATTATATCCTCATCTTTCATACTCTGTTTTCCTATTGGAATTTTAATACTTGGCTCCTTTATTTTTATCTTAACACTTGTGTTTATTTTATTTTTAAGCTCGTTTAATGTTTTTTCATCAGCATTTAATATTATTCCAAGCTGGGGAGAAGGCATTTTACCGCTTGGTCCAAGAGTTCTACCAAAATTTGTAGCAACACTTGGCATGAGACTTGCTTGAGCTATGAAAAAATCATGATTATTAACAAGGCTTTTTAATTGTGATTTATTATTGTATTTTTTGAACTCATCAGGAGTTATCGTCTCAATATTTTCATTTTTGACTTCAAGAAATCCTGCTATTCTTTTATCTTTTATTTTATGAGGAACATTTATGAATAGATTTACATTGCTTTTTTTAACATCAAATTTCTGCAAATTCACAATTAAATCTACTGTTTGATTAAATTTCCTTTCTTTTGTTGCCCTTAATTCAATTAAAGCTTTTTTTAATTGTTCTTCTAATTCTGCCATTTTTAGTGTTTAACCTCCCAAATTATGCGTCACAAACATAGAATCTATTTTGCAACGATATGGTTCAAACGGTTGATTTTCTATATTTTTTTGAGTTTTTAAATGTTCGGTTATATGAAAAATTACAATAATCCTTATAAATTGTCTTTAGGTTTTTGTTTTATGGAATTAGTCGCCTTATTATCAACAGGAAAAGGAACTTGGGGACAGGTTTCTGGATTAATAAAATATGGAGAGTGGGATAAGATAATAATTCTTGGGGATGAATTTGGAACAGGATTTACTCATGAAAAGAGTTTTGAATTTATAAAAATTGATTTGAAAGCCAAGATAAAAGATTTGCAGGAAGAATTTTTGAAAAAACTTAAGAATAAAATAAATGGAACAGAAGTTGCTTTGAGCATAGCTTCTGGAGATGGCAAGGAACATATGGCCTTAATTTCTGCATTGATTAATCTACCTGTTGGAATAAGATTTGCTGCACTTACAAAAGACGGAGTGATTGATTTGTGATTTTTGTAACCCTTTTCTAAATTATAACAATCATTAAAAATGCTGTTTGTTTTTTGGTTTTATGATTACCTACAATGATATTTACGAAGCAGCCCGAAAAGAAAGATATTCTGAGCAGCTTCAGTCAATTCCCAAGAATTTCATATCAGAAGTTGCAAAATATATGAAAGATAAGAGGGAAATTGCATCTAAAGATAATGAAGACTTTTCAGATGTTATAATGAAGACAAAGAAGCAATTGGAGAATGCAATAACTCTTTTTAAGGAATTGGTTATAAGGCGAAGAAAGAAGATTTTGAGTCTTGTTCTTATTGCAACAGAAACAGGAATTTCCAAACAGGATTTTGAGAATATGCTTTCTATAGAAAAGGAGCTTTTTGAGGAATTAATGAATTGTATGGATGTGTCTGAAAAAAAACTAAATGATTCTTTCAATGGAAATAAGGGTGAACCAACAAAAAATAATGATTTAATTGTTTTTATAGATGATGTTGAGGAATTTTTAGGAATGGATGGAGAGAAGATGGGCCCTTATTCAAAAGGAGAGATAGCAAACATTCCAAAGGAAATCGCAAAAATTCTTTCTGACGGAGGAAAAGCAGAGATAGTTGATAAATAA
>CAZOAN010000069.1:0-1660 GCA_964577855.1 Candidatus Woesearchaeota archaeon
TCTCCATCTATATTGTTTCCATCATCACACTCTTCGCAAGGATCAAGTTTTCCATCTCCACAATAGCCGCCAGTCAGAGTTTTTAATTTGCATTCAGAAGTGCAATAAAAACAGGATTTTCCATATCCTGCCCAGCATAAAAATCCATTAAACAATCCCCAATCACATTCCTCCCCAGGTTCTAGAAGCGAATTTCCGCAATAAGTTTCTGTTTCATTTTCTTCATCCCCAGTACAGGCAGAAATATTTATTGAACTAGAAATAATTATCAGAATAATTGAAAGCAATATTATGCTTGTAAGAAATATTTTTTTATTTTTCATATTTTAAATTCCTTGTTTATCTCACCCCCTCTTTTTTATCATCTCTTTTATTTTTGTGTTAATATTTTTATTTTCTTTTGTTTTCATTACAAAAAATAATATAACACTTGCAACAACTAAGAATACAAAAATCGCTAAAATCACAGAGCCTGTTCCTCCAAAAGCACCGGTAACAGCACCCGTAAGCCAGTTTATTCCTGTTTTTCTGTCTGTAGAGCCTCCACCATTTAGCAATTCACCTGTTCCATTTGTTTCCTGCCCCGAGTTTGTTTGATTTGTTAAATTACTAGTGACTGCAGAAATTGTTCCTCCTCCGCCACCAGAACCTCCTCCACCTGAAGAGCCACCAGTGCTTGTCGTAGTTGTTGGGCACACACCACAATCAGAAGGAGTTGTTGCGCATGTTTCTCCTATTTCAACATCACATCTTGCGTTTCCAGTGCACACAGTTGTCAAAGAAATCTGACAATCAAGAAAATTAAATGAGCATTCACCAAGCTGTGGCTCACAAATACCATTGGATAATATTGGTGGTCTTGGAGGAAGATAATCTAGTGTGAAATTTAAATTTGTCTGCCCAAGATTAGTAAAATAATAATTTCCTATTAAAGTATTCCCAATATAGAAATTGATCAGAGCATTGTTTACATATGATTGAATTATACATAAATCCTCTTCATTATACCCCTATCGATTATTTATTATTGGACACTGCCCATGAATAGCAGTACCTATTTTTGCAGTAATATAATATCCTTCTGGAACTCCACCAGGATAATTAACATTTCCATAAAATTGATGTGGCATTGGAGGAGATATAGCAGAAACCAAATTTAAAACAAATAGAAACACAAACATAGAAAGGACTAATTTTTTCATAAACAAGCAATACCGGGTCTCTTTAAAAGCATTATTGTCTTTAATAACTATTTTTGAATTACCACCTTCCTTTGACAGAATTTTACTTCTTTTTTGATTTTTTCGGGCCTGTTCTCTTTCTTGAAAAAACAGAAACAAGTGTGTCGTCTATTTTTGGGTCATAAGGTGATTTTTTCTTCATTTGGCTTACAGTGCTTCTTCTTAAAATATCTTCAATCTGCTCTGAGATTGTAAACAGATTTTTCTTTGCTCTTTTTACTAAAACATCCATGACACCATCATTAAGAAATAAAGTCACTTGATTTTTGATTGTGTGTTTTGGAGCAAGAGAATCAAATGCTTTTTCAACATCTTTTAGAGGCCATTTATGTTCAATAAGAGCTTTTTTGATTTCAAGGTCTCCATAACCTCTTATTCGTGCTTCTTTTATGAAATCAATAAGCTTTTTGTTTGCCATT
>CAZOAN010000070.1:0-1620 GCA_964577855.1 Candidatus Woesearchaeota archaeon
AATTTATTCTGCTCTTTTAGCTTATTTGATAGGAGAAGGACAAAGTCTTTCAAAACTTTTTACAGGAGGAGTTGAATATGCTTTTATCTTTGGAATCGGTTTTTGGATGATTATGACATATCTTTTAAAAGGAGGGCTTGAGAGATTGAAAAATATTGGATTTTTTGGAGTTATTGCTGTTATTATAATTATTACTCTTGTTTTTTTAATCCTTTTACCAGAAGTAAAAATAGAAAATATTAATTATGTAAATTCCTCAAATTTTTTTATTCCTTTTGGGGTCGTTCTTTTTTCTTTGCTTGGTCTTAATTCAATACCTGAATTAAGAAGAGAAATTGAGAAAGACAAAAAAATAATGAAAAAAGCAATTATTTTTGGTGCATCAATTCCAATTATCTTGTATCTAATGTTTACTCTTGTTTTTGTTGGAGTATTTGGAGGAAATGTTGCAGAGATTGCAACTCTTTCTTTTACAGGTGTTTTTGGAAAGTTTTTGCTGCTTTTAGGAATATGCACTATGATGACTTGTTTTTTTATATTGAGTTTTGCTCTTAGAGATTGCTTTATATTTGATTTACGGAACAAAAAAATATCATTTTTTTATGTCTCTCTTGTTCCGCTTTTATTATATATCCTTGTTAGTTTCTTTAATTTGGCTGGATTTGTGCGGATTTTGGGATTAGGAGGAGCTATTTCTGGAGGAATAATGGGAATTCTAATTCTTTTTATGAATAGGGCAGCTAAAAAGAAAGGAGATGTAAAACCAGAATATTCAATTAAAATTAATTGGTTTATAATTGGGTTTTTGAGTTTGGTTTTTCTTGCAGGAATTTTATTTGAAATATTTTGATTATTGGAAAGGAATTATATCGCAATAGATTTTTATATCTCTGTTATTTTAAGTTTTTATGGAAAAATCTAAGGCTAGTCCAGGAGATTATGTTGAAATTATTCTATCTACAAAAAGCTATAAGGGTTATTTTTTAGAATCTTCTGAATTAGATAAAAAAATAATCTTAATTAAACTAGATACGGGTTATAATATAGGAATTAGTAAGAAAGATATTGTAGACATTAGAATTCTAAAAAAATTTCAGGAAAAAATCATAGAAAAAGAAATAAGCCGAGATAATAAAAAACCAAATATTGGGATGATTATTACTGGAGGTACAATTGCTTCTAGTTATGATGTAAAAACAGGGGGAGTTGCTCCTTTAGTAAAGCCTGCTGATTTATTTAGGTTCTATCCTGAACTTTTTGAAAAGGTAAATGTTTCTATTATTGAAATTCCTTTCATGAAAGCTTCTGAAGATATGGATTTTAAAGACTGGCAGAAAATAGCGCGCACTGCTGAAAAGCTTCTTAGAAATCCGAATATCAAAGGAATTATAATTACTCATGGAACAGATACTCTTCATTATACCTCTGCTGCTCTGAGTTTTTTTCTTAAAAATTTGAATAAACCTGTTGTGCTTACATATAGTCAAAGAAGCATAGATAGAGCAAGCAGTGATGCAAATCTAAACTTGCAATGTTCTGCTTTAGCTGCGATTTCAGATATAGCTGAAGTTATGCTGGTTGGGCACGCGACCATAAATGATGATTATTGCTATGCAATGC
>CAZOAN010000071.1:0-1575 GCA_964577855.1 Candidatus Woesearchaeota archaeon
CTATGAGAGAAAATGAAATACATCTTGGAAGCTTTTCTGAATTCAAAAAAAGTAACCAAAAGATGGAAGATGTTCGCACAGAGAGAATTGTAAAAGAAAAGAAAATATGCGATTTTAGGATTGGGGATCAACTTTCTGTAAGGGCATTTGTTGTTCAGTCTTTTCAACCCAAGTTTTTTGAAGTGAGCAAAGAAACAGGAAGAAAAATGACTGATAATGAAAGGGAGCAAGGGGTGCCTACTGAAAAAAGAGCTTTGATTAACATTGTTATAGATGATGGCACAGAATCAATACGCACGGTTCTTTTTAATGAGAATCTTTCTACCTTGGGGTTGAAAGATTTAGAAAATCCTGAAAGATTGTCTTATCAAATGGAAGATCTTCTTGGAAAGGAAATGGTTTTTTCAGGAAATGTAAGAAAGAATAATTTCTTCAATAACGAGGAATTTATTATAGATTCTTTAAAAGAAGTTAATATTGATGAACTTATAACCCAATTAGAAAAGAATTGATATAGTTAATGTAATAATTTTATTAATATTTTTAAAAAAGTAGTTATTATAACAGCTAATTTATAGATGTAATATAAAGGTTAAGTTTGAGATAATTTAATATTCTTAAATAGATAATAAGTTTTATATTCTCTTTTTACGCCATACATTCATGCTTATAAAAACACATTTTGTTATAACTATCTTTGGAATACTTCTTTTAATATCTCAGGTTGAACATAAAATTATTTTTGTTGCCGTAGCACTTGTAGCAACATTTATTCCAGATATAGATTCAAGATATTCTGTAATGGGAAGAAAAAAATTAAACAGGATTTTGCAGTTTTTTACAAAACATAGGGGAATTATTCATAGTTTTGTGTTTTTAATATTTGTAACTTTAGTTCTTGTTTTTATCTTTCCAATTATTGCTCTTGGTTTTTTTGTTGGATATGGTTTGCATTTGTTTGCAGATAGTTTTACTGTTTATGGAATAACTCCTCTCTATCCTTTTTCAAAGAAAAAATCAAAGGGGTTTGTTGTATCTGGAAAGAAATTTGAAAAATTTGTTTTTGTTAGTTTTCTAGTCTTTGACATTATATTGTTCTTGAGCAAGTTTTTGAATATATATTTGTTATCCAAATAATCTTTATAAACAGAGATAGGCATAAATTTTCATGCTTAAAGTTCTTGAAATAAAAGTGATTGATTCTTATACAGAGTTAATGCAAGCTAAACCCTCTGATATTCTTTTTATAAAAGGGAGAGTAGAAATTGTAATAAATCCCAAAGAGGATTATAAGAAATGGACTGCTCTTCAAATTTTAAGTCATGATAAAAAAGAGTCAATTTATACTGTTTCTTTATGGGGGAATTTATGTCGTGAAAATGAATATGACCAAGAATTTTGCAAATCTCAAACAGATATAATGCAAGCTTCTTATTGTAAAGAAGCCCATGTAAATTCTAAGAAGCCTCTTGCAGAAGCAATAAGATATATTTTTAAGAAAAGAGGTTTGATAAAATAAAATGGCTGTGAAGAAAGAAGAAATTGAGGAAGAAGAGAAAGAAGATAAAAAAACTA
>CAZOAN010000072.1:0-1564 GCA_964577855.1 Candidatus Woesearchaeota archaeon
CTTCTGCATATGCTTTATTCTTATTCTTTAGTTCCTGCTTTAATTCTTTCCCAGTAAGATTTATAGCATGTATTTTTTTATCCTGTGCTATCTGTATGTCTGTTATTATTTTATTTATCTTTGCAAAATTTTTTTCATTTGAAACTAAACTGAGAATATCTATATCATTAGCTTCTTTTGGAGAGTGCAGTATGCTTCCGAACAATACAAGAAAATCAACATTATTCTCAAGTTCCTTAAAATTATATCTCCATTTGCTCTGTTTTATGGAATCCTCTGTAAGCAAAAGAGCCAGGGTTTTTTCTAGTATTGGATTGCCCCAATTGAGGCTTACTTCTTGGACGCTTGTTTTTTCAGGTCCTATTGGGGTTAATATGATAAGGTTCTCCTTTTCTAACTCTTTTAATATCTTCCATGATCCAACTCGGCTTATTCCTCTTTCTTTTGACAGGGATGTTACTGTATGCTTCTTGATAGTATCCTTCAATAATATTTTCAGTATTTCATATGATTTTTTAATTGCCATGGTATTAAGTTTTTAGTTAATAACTATTAACTTATTGGTTAATAGCCTATTTAAACCTTTTTCTTCACTTGCGGGCGCCCTCTTCTTCATGATCTTTGGGATTAACTAATAATAACTATTGATAGTAATTAATAGTAAATTGATAGTATTTTGAAAATTCTTATTTGTTTACTGTTTTTTTCCTTTTACTGATTTAAGTTTTACACTATTCTCTTGCAGTTCTTCAATCATTCCCGTTAACTTTTCCATATGAGTTTCCATGTCTTTTACTTTCCCCTGCAAAACTTCTTTTTCCTTTTCAGAATCTTCAAACAATTTTCTTTGTTCCTCAATCTGTCTTTCGAGTTCGTTTTTATCTACGCCGATTAGTAAATCTTGCTTTTCTATGCTATCTTGCATGCCTATCTTCTTAGTGTAATAGTTAAGAATTGTGAGATTATTCCAACCACCACGATACATTAAAGCGTCAATCTTGCTTTTGTAAGCACCTAAACGCCAATGAATCGCACCAGAATGCCTGAAATCATATAAAGCTAATTTAGAGTAGGGCTCTCCTGCTTTGCTCATTTTATCTCCAAAAACCTTTTTAGCTATTTCTTTCAATTTTTTGTTTATAGTGCTTGGTGGATAATCAAACAGAAAATCATCCTCTTTCAAGTTCTTTCTTTTAACATAATCTTTAAGCTCTTTTTTGCATAATAAAATCTTAATTACTCTGCCAAAGGTCTTGCTAGTTTCCTCTCTTATTCTTAGTTCACTAAAGTCATCATGCAAATCAGAAACCTTGACATTCATTAATTCTGTTGGGCTTCTGATTATCGTGTCAAACATGAATAATAACATCACTTGTTCATCTTGATTAAAATAAGGCAACATCTTTTTTAGATCATCAAACGTGAAATATACAAAACTGTTCTCCCCTCTTTTTTTGTTAAATTCCTCACAAATATCAGTTAATAGCTTACCTTTCTTCCCTTTGCTTTCGAGATACAGCTTTTTCTGGACTTTCATTAACCATCTCCAGAAAGCACTAAACCC
>CAZOAN010000073.1:0-1541 GCA_964577855.1 Candidatus Woesearchaeota archaeon
TTAAAAAAGAATTATACTATTTATTTTGATATCCCTCTATGCGAACGACTGTGTCGGCGAGTATTGGGAAACATGACAAACCCCTCCATAGCTCAGTGGTTAGAGCGTCTGGCTGTAGCTTATAGCTAGCGTGGACATTCCATATTGGATAAGAATGAAACGTGATAAGCCTTTCCTGAAGGAATCTGTATAAAGCAGAACCCGGAAGATCCCAAGTTCGATTCTTGGTGGAGGGATTTTCTTTTATACTTTATTAAAAAAATTCCCGAAGCTGGATTATACTATTCAAAATCCCTTTCTTAATATATCCTCTCTAAAATAGAAGAATTTAAAAACTAAAATATATATAAAAAGTTATAAAAAATGAGGTTCAAAAATGAGTAATGAATCAGACCTTTTCGAAGAAGAGGATTTTGACCAGGCTATTGATGACTTGGGACTTGATGACTAACCATTTTTTTAATTCTTTTATTTTTTTATTTTAAAGGTAACTTTGTTATTGATTTTATCAATTTCTTCAAAATTATTTTCTATTATAAATTCTATATCTTGAACATTTATTTGTTTTATCCATATATTTGACATATATATCCTTCTTCCATATCCAATTTCAATTGGAGGAATTTCAATTTCTTTTACTTCTTTTCCATCTGCTATTATCTTTATAATTGACTCTTCAGCATCTTTTATCCCATTATTTCTTATGCTGAAATTTATATCCAGATATTTCCCATGCATGGAAGCTGATGCATTTTCAAATAATAAATCAGGCTGACTTGGAATAGAATATATTTCATTAATAAAATTAATTATATCATCTCCCATTGTTTGGCTACATCTGCTTATTTCATACATAATATTCTTTGGATTTTCAGAATGGTTGAAGCCAAGCACGTGAAGCAATTCATGCAAAGCCACATTCGGTCTCTCACAGTCAGAATCTTTTATAAGAAGTATTTTTCCTGATTCTATGACATTAAAATCTCCTGCAACTGTTATATTTGTTGGACCTCCTTCTCCTGCAATGAATAAATTTCCTTCAAATTTATTTATATCATCACAAGTTATAGTTATTTCCTGCCTGTATTCAACAGGATAGAAGTTCAAAATAGTTTTTTCTTCTAGTATTTCAAATGCCCCTTCCATATCATTTTTTCTTTTTAAAGGACATTCTTCAATTTTATAAGAAAGATTTGTTTCTGAAAATCTCATATTTGAATAAAATTGCAGTGTGTTATTTTCATTATTATTCAAGCTAAAGTTTGAATTGGAAGAGGCATTAAATTCAACAGTATTATAAGGAATAAACCAGTAGATAGAAAGCAGCAGCAGAATTATTATTGTTATTAAAAGACTGTTGAATGTTTTCACCTCCATACTTAAGAATAATGAATTTATTTTATAAATGTGTTGTTGAATTTGATTATCGTAAGGTTTAAAAGTATTTTTTGTATAAATAATTAGCTACGCCTCGATAGTTTAGTGGCTAAAACACTTGCCTGTCGCGCAGGAGTCCCGGGTTCGATTCCCGGTCGGGGCGT